>JBOHBL010000474.1:0-12658 GCA_050698295.1 Rubrobacteraceae bacterium
CATAGACGCCCGCAACGTCGCCCAGCCCTTGAGGCGCGCCCTCATCAACGCCGGGGCGAGCTTTAGAAGGGCGACGATCAAGGAGGTGAACCGCGAGAAGAAGCGGATCGTGACCGACGGCGGCATAGACTTCCCTTACGACCAGCTCATCATCTCGCTCGGAGGACAGCCGAACTTCTTCGGCATCCTCGGCGTCGAGGAGCACGCCCTCTCGATGAGGGGCGTCGAGGACGCCGAAAGGGTGAGGAACAGGGTCATCGAACGCTTCGAGGAGGTCTCCCTCATTCGGGGCGAAGTCCCCGACTCGAAGCTGACGTTCGTGGTCATCGGGGCGGGCGCCACGGGGGTCGAGGTCGCCTCCGAGATGCACACCCTCGTCCACGACAACCTCGCTCCCGACTACCCGAACATAGACCCGAACCGGGTGAGGATCTTCCTCATCGAGGGTCTGCCGGAGATCCTGCCGGAACTCGACCCCTCCCTGAGACGCGCCGCCCGCAGTCGGCTTTACAACGACGACATCGAGGTCATGACGAACACTCTGGCCGAGGAAGTCATCGAGGATTGCGTCAGGCTCAAGGGCGGCGGTTCGATCTCCTCGGAGAACGTGATCTGGACCGCCGGCAACCGCCCGAACCAGGCGATTGGGGACCTCGGCCTGCCCATCGACGAGCGGACCGGCATCAAGGTGGACGAGTTTTTGCGCGTCGAGGGGTGCGACGACGTGTGGGCCATCGGCGACTGCGCCTCCATAAGGGACATCCGGGAGGAGAACGGCAAGGTAGTCCCGCCGACGGCCCAGGCCGCCGTTCAGGAAGGGTACGTGGCCGCGAACAACGTCCTCGCGACGCTCGACGGGTCGGACGACCTCCGGCGCTTCGAGTACAAGCCCATCGGTCAACTCGTCGAGCTCGGGAGCGACTTCGCCGTCAACGAGGTCATGGGGGTGAGGTTCTCGGGTCTCATCGCCTCGCTCTTCTGGCGGGCGACGTACATAGTCAGGCTCAACAGCCCCCAGAGTCGGGCCCGCATCCTCGCCGACTGGCTGGTGAACCTCTTTTTGCGTCCGGCGGTCACCCAGATCCGGGGCACCTCGAAAGAGTGAGAGCGGCTTGAGACAAGGGGCGAAAAGTGCTACGTTAGCCCGCGTCAAACCCCTCGAACCGACCATGAGGACGCGATGAACCTGGCAAACCAGCTCACCCTCGCCCGGATAGTGGCGATACTCCCGCTGATGGTGGCGCTGTACGTCCCGTTCCCCGGCCACAGGAGCGTGGTCCTCGTCCTCTACGTCGCAGCGCTTCTCACCGACTACTTCGACGGCGTCGCCGCCAGAAGGTCGAACAAAGTCACGGGCTTCGGAAAACTCATGGACTCCATCGCGGACAAGGCGCTCATCGTCTCGGTCTTTTTCGCGCTCGTGGAACTCGGGCTGATGGCGTCGTGGATGGCGGCGATCATGGTGATAAGGGAGTTCGCCGTGACGGGCCTCAGGATGGTCGCCCTGGAAAGCGGGGAGGTCATCGCCGCGAACAGCTGGGGCAAGGCGAAGATGAACGCCCAGAGCCTCGCGGTGTTTATATTGCTCCTCGGCTACGCCGGATGGTTCTGGCCGGGTTTCCTGGTCGGGCTCGGGTGGTGGCTGATGGTCGTCGCCGTGATCCTGACCCTCATCTCCGGCTGGTCGTACTTGAAGGACACGCCGCGCATCCTCGCCGTGCAATCCCAACGCGACCAGAGACTTTAGACGGCTGTTTCAGGACCGGCGAAAACCTGTAGAATTCACGTTTTCGTATGACTAAAGAAACCGACAACCGCCTGAATCCCATCGAAGTCGAGGCCGTGTTGCGCCGCTCGGCGCAACTGAACTCCCGACGCTGGGGCAGGTTGAAGCAGGAGAGTCCCTCCGTCTCGGCGGAGGTCCTCGCGCGGGTCGCGGCCGCCGCGGGCATCGGAGAAGAGGACGTCAGGCGCGCCATCTTCGAGGTCTCGTCAGAGAAGGCCGCCGACCCGCCGGGTTATTACAGGACCCTCCTCGGGCCGGCCAGGATGCGGGCCGTCCGGGAGGTCGGGTACCCGGCCCGCGAAACTTCGGAGTACCTCGAAGAGCTGCTGCGCTCCGAGGAGGGGCTCAGAATGCGCTTTAAGTCCAACGGCGCTTCGCTGTGGGACACGGGAGACTCCGTGGGCATGATGCGTCGCGCCCTCGATCTCTCGGGCGATAAGCCTCTGCGCAAATCGAGCTCCGTCGAACTCCTCGTCGAAGAGGTGGAGATGGACCGGTGTTCGGTGGACATCATCGCCGACATCTCCAACCAGAGATCCGAGTACGTCTCGATGGCCGGCATTTTGGGGGTTACGTGCGCGCTGCTCTTTTTCCTCGCCGGGGTCCAGAACGGACTATTCCTGCTCGGCGTCATCCCGGCGCTCGCGCTCCCGCTCGCGGGCTTCCGGCTGGCGTACATGAAGGTGAGCGCGGACGTCCGCCGCGCCCTCGACCTCGTCCTCGACGCCGCCGAGCAGGGTCCGCCGCGCGAGCGTCAGGCCCCCGATCGGGCCAACCGTCCCCCCGGTCACATCGAGGGCCTCAAGCCGATCCCGCGTTTCGTGCCGCAGCAGAAGGACAAATAGGTTTCAGCAAGAAGTTTGTTTTCGATACCCGGCTCCGACCACGCGATTCAAAGCCTGACACCTGAAACCTGAAGCCTTACCATTAACCCGTGCCTCACAAAGTCCTCAAGGAAATCTTCGGCTTCGACTCGTTTCGGCCCGGGCAGGAAGAAGTCATTCGGGCCGTCCTCGAAGGGCGCGACACGCTCGCGGTGATGCCGACCGGAGGCGGGAAGAGTTTGTGTTATCAGGTGCCGGCGCTCATGCAGGAGAGTTTGACCGTGATCGTCTCGCCCCTGATATCGCTTATGAAAGACCAGGTCGATTCCCTCATCCAGAGCGAGGTTGCCGAAGCGGCGGCGCTCCACTCCGGGCTCTCGCCGGAAGAAAGGTGGGACGTGGAGCGGAGGGTTCGCTCCGGTGAGATCAAGATGCTCTACGTCGCCCCGGAGAGGTTGAGGTCTCTCGAGTTCGTATTGTCTCTTCGACGCGCGGGCGTCGGGCTTTTCGTGGTGGACGAGGCGCATTGCATTTCGGAGTGGGGACACAACTTCCGCCCGGATTATTTGTTCTTGCCTCGCGTCGCGCGGGATTTGGGGAATCCGCCGATACTCGCTCTCACGGCTACGGCGACGCCGCGTGTCAGGGACGACATAAGCCGCTCTTTGCGGATGCGCGAGCCCGCCGTCGTCGTGACGAGCTTCAATCGTCCGAATCTGACGTATCGGGTGATCGAGGCAAAGAAAAAGGCGAGCGTCGCGCCTTTGATCCTGGATCAAATCCGCAGACTCCAGCCGCCCGGTATCGTCTACGCCCTCTCACGCAAGGACTGCGAGGAGTTGTCGGCGGAGTTGCGCCGCTCGGGAGTCGAGGCGGCGGCGTATCACGCCGGGATGCGGTCGGAAGACCGGACCTCCATCCAGGAGCGTTTCATGACCGACGAGCTTCCGGTCGTGGTTGCGACTATAGCTTTTGGAATGGGGGTGGACAAGCCGAACGTCCGATTCGTGATCCACGCGACCGTCCCCGGAAGTTTGCCCGCCTATATCCAGGAATCCGGGAGAGCGGGACGAGACGGCGAGTCGAGCGAGTGCGTCGTGCTGTACCGCTCCGCCGACCTCGGGAGGAGGAAACGCCTCATCACTTTGAATTCCTCCGGCGATGACGAGGTCGTAAGATTTTTCAGGGGCATGGCGAGTTTAGAGAGGGAGGGACGGGTGAACGCATCTCCCGCCGCTCTGGCGACTTTGGGCGGCGTGGACCCTGACTCCGCCGGGATCATGCTCCGCAGTCTTGAAGAGTCGGGACTCCTCTCCCGCGGCTACGACCTTTGGGAAGAGGTGGAAGTCCGCCGCCTCGAAGAGGAGCCGGACGGATTGCGCGAAGACGTGAGGGCCGTCCACGCCGCGCTTCCGGGTTCCGGAACGGTACGGCTCACGGATCTCGCCCGGAAGGCTGGTGTCCGCCCCGCCGTCGCGCAGGGAGCCGTCTATTCGATGATGGTATCCGGGCCGGTCGAGGCTGTTCCGCGCGGCTCGCTGGCGGACGTGAGGCTCCGCGAGACGACCCTCGGGGACGGACTCCGGCGGAACATCGCGGCTCGTCTCAAAGCGAGGTCGAAGACGGCGTACAAACAAATAGACGACATCGAAGCGTACGCCAACCTCTCCTCCTCCTGCCGCCGCGAATACCTGCTCCGCCATTTCGGCGACCACGAAGAAGTCTCTCCCTGTTCGGGCTGCGACGTGTGTCTCGGAGAGGTCGAAGAGTTGGAGGCTAGCGCCGCGCCGACGCTTTCCCCGGACGGGCGTCGAAGCAGAACGACGACGATTCCCACTCCCCTGCCCGAGATAGACGAGGAACTCTTCGAGAGGCTTCGAGCGTGGCGCGGCGAGCAGGCGAGGAGCCAGCAAGTCCCGGCCTACGTGGTGCTGCGCAACTCGCATCTCGAAGAAATATCCGCCAGAAAACCGCGCACCGTTCAGGAACTCGGAGCCATCAAAGGCATCGGCCTGCGCCGCGCCGCTCGCTACGGCGGAGAACTCCTCGCGCTCGTCAGGGGAGAAGAGGTCGCGCGGATCGCTCCACACGAAACCGTCTCCGACTACCGGCTCCACCTCGAAGCCGCGGAAAAGTTGATCCAGGCCGGACGCGGCTCGGAGGCCGTGCCGGAGCTTTCCCGCGCTCTCGAACTCGGCGGCGAGGAGGCGCGGCGGGCGGTGGACGACTTGCTGGCAGACTTGCGAAATTATGGATAAGCGAGCAAATCCAGCTCTTCGATAAACTTGTAGTCGCGTTGATTCTTGGTCGCGAATTGTTCACGGGTCGAGATCGCCGTGGCCGCGATAAGCGCGTCGGCGATGAGCAAACCGTGGCTCAACCTGTATCGGTTCAGCAAGTCCACGGCCAAGTCCGAGATGGTCTCGTTCAGTTTCATCGTCTGAAATCGCGCTAAAAATTGCTCCAGCGAGCGGAGTTCGTTTTTGTCCCGGCAGCCGACTATGAGTTCCATATTCGTGACCGCGCTTATCTTTGGCCGGGATCTTTGTTCGATGCGCTTGAGGTATGCGACGGCCTCTTCCACGCCGCGCATGGCGTCAATGAGTATGTCCGTGTCTACGATGGCGATGTCATCTCCGACGCTTCGTCCACTCGCTCCGGCGGATCTCGCGAGTCCATGCGACGCTATCTTCCATGTCCTCGCGGTCGCTCCACATCCCGATGGACGGTTCGTCTTCCAGATTCGGCGATGCGTCGGGACGCGACGGGCGAGGTTCTTCGCGCAAGGAAGCGATGAAGTCCGCGACCTTTCGCTGATCCTCCACCGAAAGCCCCATGAACTCGCGCCACACTTTTTCCCGCTCCATCCGCGCCTCCTTCTCGCCGCAAGGACTCATATTTTACGATATGGCGGCGCTCGCAGGCCGTGGTCTCGCCGCTTGAGAGCCAGAGAAGTCCGCCGGGCGTCCAGAAGCTAGAATACTGCCAATGTCGGACGCGAAAACAAAGCTCTTTCTCTACGAGGGAAAAACGCTCGAAGAGTGGCTGCCGAGCGTGGTGGAGCGCGTAGCGGAGAGATTCGACCCGCTTCGCGTCGTCCTCTTCGGTTCGCTCGCTCGCGGGGAGGTCGGCTACGACTCCGACATAGATCTCCTCGTCGTTTTCGATGAGGTCGAGTGGGAGAACAAACGCAAACTCACGGTGGACGTGATGCGGTCGCTGGCTGGTTTAACGGTTCCGGTGGACATCATCGTCACCGACCTCGATGAGATTCGTCGTCGGGGGCATCTCATAGGTCCGATCCTCCGTCCCGCGTTGGAAGAGGGGAAGATTGTGTATGAGCGACGCTGAGCGGTTGCGGGAAGTCGGACGCTGGCTCCGGTATGCTCGCGACGATTTGCGCGTCGCGGAGGCGTTGCTCGAAAGAAAGGATATTCTTCCGCATCTCGCGTGCTTCCACGCCCAGCAATGCGCCGAGAAGGCGATGAAGGCATCGTTGGTTTTCCTGCAAATTCCGTTCCGCGAAATTCACGACCTCGAAGCGCTGTGCAAAGAGCTTCCCGACGGATGGACTCCCGCCGAAAACCCGGCCCGTTTCTCCGATCTCAGCGACTGGGCCGTCGAACCCCGATACCCCGGCGACTCGCAAGAGGCGACCAAAGAAGATGCCAAAACCGCCGTAGTGGAAGCCCGCGAACCTACGAAACAACGCTCGAAGGACTGAGACGAACGCGCCAAAGGAGGCTTTATGAAACTCACCGGAAAGAAAGTCGCCGTCCTCCTCGCCGAAGGCGTCGAAGACCTCGAATACTGGGTGACGGTGATGCGCCTTCAGGAAGAGGGGGCCGAGGCCGTCTCGGTCGGAACGAGCCTCGACACCGTTTATGGAAAGAACGCCCTCTCCGCCCGCGCCGACGCGACGCCTTCGGATGTGGACGCTTCGGCCTTCGACGGCGTGGTCGTGCCGGGTGGATGGGCGCCGGACAAGTTGAGGAGGTATCCTGAGATACTCGACCTCGTGAGAGACGTGCATGGACGGGGTGGGATCGTCGGCATCATCTGCCACGGAGGTCTCGTGGCTATCTCCGCCGGCATCGTGGATGGAGTCCGGGCCACAGGCTCTCTTGGCATAAAGGACGACCTCGTGAACGCGGGCGCGACGTGGGTGGACGAACCCGCGTTCAGGGAGGGAAACCTGGTCTGGGGGCGTGTCGTCCCGGACATTCCGGCGTTTTGCCGGGAACTCGTCGCCGCGCTGGCGGACTGATTGCGAAACCGGCCACCGACGTTTGGGGGAGCCTGGCCTAGAATAAGCTCCGTATGAAAAGCGTAGTCGCGATACTCCTTGGGGTTTTGCTCTCGTTCGTGCTTGCGATCCTGGTCGTGTTCGGGATCTTCGCTCCGGTCCTCACGGCGATTTTCGGTCTCGACCAACTCGCGCCTTCGACCCTTCCTTTGACGCTGATGGTCTTCGCGGCGGCGTTCGCTTTCTACTTCGGGGGGATGGCGGCCGCATACAGGGCTCCGTCCCACCGCGCTCTCCACGGCGCTCTCGTCGCCGCGACGGCGTTCTTGATATCGCCCATCATCAACGTGGCTACGGGGCAGGGACCGTTCCCGAGGGTGGACTCAACAGGAGCGGTGATCTTCTTGCTGCTCCTTCTGGCGGTGTCGGCCGGCGCGGCCTACGTCGGCGGCCGCAGGGGGGAATCGCTCTATTTCCACAACCAACGGCTCGTTCGTCCGAAAAACCCTCGCCGCGAAACGTAGCCGCCGATTCACCTCGCTTGCACGCCGAGGGCGAGTCTTCCGCGCGAGTCCATGCGGGCGTTCGGACGGAGATCGGGGTCGTCGAGTTCGTCCGGGTCGTCGCCGGTGCCGGAGAGATAAACCCGGGGCTCTTCGATGCCCTCGGTCGGGTCCGAGACGTAGCGTCTCCAGGCCATCTCTTCCCACACGAAGGTGAGGACGGGTTTGGAGGGGGAGCCGCCGTCCATCCCGACGTGCACCTTCGGGAGGCCGAGGGCTTTCGAGATCGAGGCCACGGCTCTGGCGTGTTCGCTCCTGTTGAAGAGCGCGATGCCGTCCCTGAGCCTCTGCTCCGGGTCGGAGAGCTTTTTGAGATCCCCGAGCGCCTTCTTCAGTTCTCCGCCGGTCCGGCGCCGTTCTTTTTCGGCGTCCTTTAGCTGGACTTCGAGCGCCTGGGACTTCTCTTCGGCGAGGAGACGCTGGGCGTCGAGTTCTTTGATCCTCTTCTCCTCGGAGCCTTCGGCCTCTTCGCGACGACTCCGCGTGTCGCGCCTGAGAGCCGGGAGCTTCCCGCTTTCGAGACGGTCCCGGAGGTCTGTCAGCTCGCTTTCGAACTTCCCTCTCAAAGATTCCGACTCCTCCAGAGCATCTTCCAGCTCGGTGACGTCGTTCTCCAGCGCCGATAACCCCTGCCTGAACCCCGACACGACCCGTTCAAGGTTCTCCTCGGCGGCGCTTTGCTGGGCGAGGCGGGCCGACTCCAGTTCCTTCAGGCGGGAGTTGTAGGAGCGGAGTTCGGTCTCCCGCTGTATTTTGAGGTCCGTGAGCCTCTCTTCGAGCGCCCACGTCTCCTGCTTGCGCCGCTCGTCCTCGGCCATGAGCCGCTCCTCGTACTCTCGCTTTTGGCGGATCGACTCCTCGGCGTGGCGGGCTGTGAGCGCCTTGTTGTCCGCCTCTTTTTGCGATTGGATCGCGGCGATCCTCTTCCCGGCTTCCCGATTCGTTTCGGCGAGTTTGGCGGAGTGGGTCTTTTTCAGGTCGCGTTCGCGGTTTTCGGCGAGCTTTTTGACCTCGCGTATCGCCCCCTTGCGGCCCTCCGTCGCCCGGCGTCCGGCGGCTTCGATCCCGGCCCTGAGAGTTTCGATCTCGGCCTGCTGGCTGTCGATGACGGCCTGATAGTCCCTCTGAAGCTCGGTCTCCCGGCCCTCGGCGGTGTTTTTGAGGGCCTGCATCGTCGCCTCGTGCCGCTCGTCGGCCGTATTCCTCTCCTCCGCCAACCGCGCCTCGAATTCGGCCCGGAGGCTTTTCTCCTGCTCCTCCTTCCGCGTCTCGTGTTCCCGGAGGGCCCGATCCAGTTCCAAACGGTGCCGCTCTTCTTGCTCGCGATACCCTTCCCTGAGCTTCTCTTCCCACTGCTTCGAAGAGGTCTCGATGGCTTCCAGTTCCGCTTGATGCCTCTCTTCGAGGGCTTCTCTTTCGCGGCGCAACTCCTCTTTTAAGGACTCGACCCTCTCGTCGGAAGAAGCCGCCGCCACGTCGATGCGGCGCTGCTCTTCGAGCGTCCGCCGGACTTCGGCGAGTTCGTTGATGTGTTCGTTTCTGAGCTTTATCTGCTCGTCGGCGTGGCGGCTTTTGAGTTCGCTCATCTCAGACCGCAGCCGGGAGATTTCGTCCGAGGAACCCGTTTGCGCGCGATCCTTCTCTTCGAGGGCGCGGCCACGAGCCGAGACTTCCTCTCTGGCGGCCCGCAACGCGACGTTCGCCTGTTCGAGGTCGCGGCGAAGCTGGGCGACCTCGTCTTCGAGGCTCTCTATAAGGGAGCCCGCCGCCTCCATCTGACCTATTAGTTCGCTTACCGGATCTTTCGATTGATCGCTCAAGACCGCCCCTTCCGCAAGCCTCGAACCTTCTCGTCAGGCTCTTATGCTTCTCGATGCCCCCACAAGCGCGTCTGAACTAGGGTACCTTCTATCCGGCCTGGGGTAAAGGTGTGAACCGGCGCTATTTCCCGTCTTCGAAGAGGCTCACGGCCCCCGAAAAGAGTCCGCCGGAAGGCTCGCCGCTCCTCCCTCTCAAGAAATCCTCGACGGCTCGCCGGGCTCTCGCCTTCAGATCCTCACGCGCCATTGCCGCCCTCGCAACGCGGACAAATACCTTCGATCAACATCGTCGCCCGCGTCACCTCATACGGGGTGTTGGTCTGGATCCGCGCCTCGATGCGTCCCATCTCCACACCGGGAACCTCCGCCACCTCTCCGCAGCGGACGCACTTTATGTCGAGGTGCGGCTCGAGGTTCAAATCGTAGCGCGTCGGCGACTCCGACCAGTGCTTGGAGTCGATGATCCCGATCTCCTCCAGAACCGACAACGCCTGATAGACCGTCCCAAGCGCAACCCGCGGGTTCTTTTTCTTGACGACGAGATACACGTCCTCCGCGGACGGATGCCCCCTCGCCTCCGACAACGCCTCCAGAACGGCGCGCCGTTGCGAGGTGAGCGTGTAGCCCGACCTGCGGAACTTCTCCCGAATGTCCTTTTCTACCGTCTCAGCCATCGAAAAACTGCCAATCAATAACCATTCCTGATACCGGAGTTTATCATACGCCAAAAGTCAGGCTCCGTGCTGGTGACGAACCCGCGTTGATGTACCATAAGCGGGATGTCGTTCCTTTTTGACGCCCCGATCAACGCCTGGCGCTTTTTGAGAAACGTTTTCGTCAGGCTGCTTCGCCGTCCTCCGGGTTTCGTCTGGCTGGACGCGAACGGGAGCTTTCCTGAGTTCGATCCTCGACCCGGTCTTATTCAAAGGCGCTTGAGAAGAGGACCATCGGGGCCGAGTCTGGAGGGCATTCGGAACCGTCTGCGCGCGATCTCCTCCGACGGGAGAGTGAAGGGCGTCGTCTTGCGCGTGAGGAACCTGAGCGCGGGCTGGGCCGCCATCGAGGAGTTGCGCCGGATGTTGATCTCGTACCGCGAGCGCGGCGGGAAGGTCGTCGCGTACCTGATCGAAGGCGGCACGGCGGAGTATTACCTCGCCTCGGCAGCGGACGAAATCCTCGCCACGCCCCTCGCGACCCTCAACGCGACCGGCGTGAAGACGAGCGTGACTTTCCTCAAAGACGCCCTCGACCGCGTCGGGATAGAGGCCGAAGTCGTCGCGGTATCGCCGTACAAATCCGCCTACGACCGCTTCGTCCGCAATGACTTCTCCGAAGAAGCCAGAGAACAGGCCGAACGACTTCTTGACCGCCGCTACGAAGAGTTCGTCAGGGCCGTCGCGGAAGGCCGCGACTTCTCGTCCGACGAAGTGAAAAAGAAGATAGACAACGCGCCGTACATCGCTCGCGAAGCCGTCTCCGAAGGTCTTTTGGACGGCGTTTGTTACGAAGACGAGTTGGCTGAGAGGCTTGACGCGGATGACGGACGCGCCGCGCTCGCCGAATGGTCAATCGCTCGCAAGGCTTTGAAAGCGCCGTATCTTCGAGGAGGCGGGAAGAAAGTGGCGGTCGTGACGCTCTCGGGCGTCATCATGCGCGGAAGGAGCCGGAAGCTACCGGTTCCCCTGCCGCTCGTCGGAGGCGAGCAGGCCGGTGATGAGTCGGTCGTCGCGGCGTTTCGGATGGCGGAGAAGAACAAGGCGATCGGTTCCGTCCTCTTTCACGTCGAGTCGGGCGGGGGAGACGCGCTCGCTTCGGACCTGATCTGGCGCGAAGTCGAGCGCATCCGAAAACAGAAGCCGGTGGTCGTCTTGATGGGGAACGTCGCGGCTTCGGGCGGATACTACGTCGGCGCGGCGGCGGATCACATCGTCGTCCGGCGAAATACCGTCACCGGCTCCATCGGGGTGATTTCGTTGCGTCCGGTCGCCGAGGACCTCTACAAAAAGCTCGGCGTGAGCTCCGTTTCCATCGAGCGCGGCGCGAGATCCGGTCTTCTCGACCCGAGCCGCCGTCCGACGCGGGAGGAGATGGAAGTTCTGGAAGCCCAAATCCGGACGATATACGACGAGTTCAGGGACCGCGTCACAAACGGACGCGGCATCGAGGATGAGGTTCTCGACAAGATCGCCGGTGGCCGCGTCTGGACCGGAAGCGAAGCCTTCGATGTTGGTCTGGCCGACGAAGTCGGCGGTTTCGTCGAGGCTTTCGAGAAAGCGCGAGAACTCGGCGGCGTCGAGCAAACCGGCCCGGACGCGCTCGTGAAAGTCCAGGCCCCCAGAAAAGGCCGCCCCGCGCCCGGAGACTCGTCCGAGGCGGCGCGTCTCGCCGTCGAGGAAATCCGGGATGCCGCGAAAGTCCTCCTCGAAACGAAGGTCTGGCTGGCGTCCCCGTACGAGGTCCGTTGAAGGGCGTGGTCAGAAAAGGCGTGGACCGGCGGGCGATGGCCGTGCTTTCCTCTGGGCACATGTTCACCGATGTGAACCAGGGGGCTGTGGCCGCGCTCTTGCCTTTCCTCGTCGCCGAGAGGGGCATTTCGCTCGCCGCGGCGGGGGCGCTCGTCCTCGCGGCCACGGTCAGTTCCTCGGTGGTGCAGCCGATCTTCGGGGTATTCTCCGACAGGTATTCGATGGCGGTCTTGATGCCGCTCGGGGTCCTGTTCGCCGGGATCGGGATATCGCTCGCCGGGGTCGCTCCGAGCTATCCGCTCGTGTTTCTCTCGGTGGTGGTCAGCGGGATCGGGGTCGCCGCCTTCCACCCGGAGTCGGCGCGCTTCGCGAACTACGTCTCCGGCTCGCGCCGCGCCCGCGGGATGAGCTTCTTTTCCGTCGGCGGAAACGCCGGCTTCGCTCTGGGCCCGCTCCTGACGACGCCGCTGGTTTTGTTGTTCGGACTCCCCGGCACGCTGTTCCTCCTCGTCCCCGCCGCTCTGATGGCCGCCGTTCTTTTCTACGAGCTGCCGCGCCTTTTGACCTTCCGCCCGGATGCGGTTTCGGAGGAGAGTCAGGCTCCGGTCGAGCATTCCCCCGCTCAATGGACGCCGTTCGCGGTCATGGTCGTGGTCGTGTCTTTGCGTTCGTTCTTTTACTTCGGGCTGGTGTCGTTCGTCGCGGCGTACTACGTTCAGGAGTTGGACCGTTCGGCGGCGTGGGGCAACACGGCGCTCACCGTCATGCTCGCGAGCGGGGCGGTTGGGACGCTCATCCTCGGGAACCTCGCGGATCGCTTCGGGAGACGAACCATCCTCGCCGCGTCGATGCTCGCCCTCGGGCCGCTCGTCTTCGCCTTCACGCTCGCCGGGCCGCTTCTTGGCACCGTACTCCTCGCGTTCGTCGGGGCGGCGGTCATCGGCACGTTCGGCG
>JBOHBL010000475.1:0-1747 GCA_050698295.1 Rubrobacteraceae bacterium
GAGTGGACATGGTTCTTGGAGAGGTCTATGTCGCGGATGTCGTTGGCGTCGTCGGTGTTTTTGATCTGCCCGTCGGTCCACTCCCGGCAATCCATGCGGAAGTCCGAACCCGGCCTGACGGTCGCCGCGGGCGGGATGTCCGGATGCCAGCGGTTGTGTCCGGGCACGTCCTGATCAAACATGCTCCTGCCAGGGTCAAGCGGAAAAACGTTCTCGGGCATCGCCTTCTCCTTTCCCGACGCTCCCCACAGAGCATCTGTTATATTCCAGCCTACAGACGGGGCGAAAACGTGTCAAATACGGGGAGAGGGATGCCTCTTTACGAGTTTCTGTGCGAGAACTGCGGATCGTTCGATAGGCACCGCCCACTCGGCGAAGCGAACGAGACGATGCCGTGTCCGGAGTGCGGCGAGAATGCCCGGCGCGTGTACTGCGCGCCCGGCGTCATCTCGACCTCCGCCGACCTGAAAAAGGCCCGACACCTCAACGAACATGGTTCCGAGCCGAAGCTGGTAAGACGCGAGAAAGGAAAAGGCTCCGCCTCTTCCCCCGGGCCGGTTCGTGGACGGCCCTGGCAGATCGGGCACTAGAGAGAGCGGCGTGTACCGCTGGCTGCTCGTCGTCGCGCTCGCGCTGATGGTGAACGTCGGCTACGGCGCTATTTTTTACTCTTTTTCCGTCCTGATCGGGGACGGCGCGGCGGCCGGAGACTTCTCCCGCACAACGCTCTCGGCCTCACTGGGACTCGGCCTCGTCGTCTCCGGCATGCTCGCGCTGGTGGTCGGCACGGTCTGCGACACCGTGGGGCCGAAACGGGTATTCCTGGCGGGCGCGGCGCTCGGCTTCGCGGGACTCTTTGCTTTCTCCCGCTCCACCTCGGAGTGGCAGGTGATGGTTGTCTGGCTCCTCCTGCTCGGCCCGGCGCGGCCCGGCGATGGCCTGCGCTTTCTATGAGCCGGCCTACGTCGCCGTGGACCAGTGGTTCGAGGAAAACAAGGGCAGGGCCATCGGCATCCTCACGGTCGTGGCCGGGTTGTCGTCGGCCATTTTCATTCCCCTGACGCAATGGCTGGTGGACGGCTTCGGCTGGCGAGGAGCGGTCCTCACCCTGAGCTTTGTCATGCTGTGCGTCATCGTATTTCTCGCCCTGACCGTGGTTCGGGACCGCCCGCGAGAAGGGGCGCGCCTGAGAGAGGCGAACCTCAAATCCGCCTACGCCGCCATGCTGGAAGGCTTCCGCCACACGAACCGCGCTTTCTGGCTCATAAGCGCGGCCTTCTTCCTCGGGCTCTCGGGGACTTTCGGGATGCTCTTTCATCAGGTCGCCCACATGCAGGACCTCGGCTTCCCGGCTGGACAGGTCGCCGCAGTGGTCGGGACCATAGGGATCTTCAGCCTCCCGGCGCGCTTCTTGTTCCCGGCTCTCGGCGACAGGGTGAACCCCTCCCTTCTCACCACCTTCGTCTTCTCTCTCCTCGCCGTCTCGGGGCTCGCGCTCGTCGGGGCTTCGGAGTGGTGGCGGGTGTATTTATACGTCGCCCTCTTCGGCGTCGTCTTCGGTTCGGCGCTGCCGTTGCGGGCCGTGACGATGGCGCGGCACTTCTCCGGCGAAGTCTACGGCCGCCTGATGGGCCTCCAGCAGACGATGATGGCCCCGGCGATGGCGGGCGGGCCGTTCCTCGTCGGCGCTTTGAGGGACCTCACGGGTTCGTACACCCTTCCGTGGCTCGGAGCGGCAACTTTGCTC
>JBOHBL010000476.1:0-4487 GCA_050698295.1 Rubrobacteraceae bacterium
GCTCCATCGAGCGGAGTCTGGAGTTGCTCGGCGTGGACCGGTTTCAACTCGTCCACCTCCACGACCCTGAGTACTTGAAAGAGCCCGGTCGCGAGCCCTTCGAGTACATGATGGCTCCGGGAGGCCCGGTCGAGGTACTCAAAAAGTTCGAGGAAGAAGGAGTGATCAAACACCTCGGCATAGCCGGCGGTCCGGTGGAGATGTTGATCGAATTCGTCCAGACCGGAGCTTTCGAGACCGTCATCACCCACAACCGCTACACGCTGGTCGAACGCGGCGCCGAGCCTCTTTTCGATGTGGCGCGGGAGCGCGGCGTCGCCGTTTTGAACGCGGCGCCGTATGGCAGCGGCATCCTCGCCAAAGGCCCCGACGCCTACGCCCGATACGAGTACAGGGAGGCTCCGCGAGACATCGTCGAGAAGGCGCGAGCGGTGGAGAAAGAGTGCCGAAAGTTCGATGTCCCGCTCGCGGCGGCGGCTCTTCGGTTTTCCTTGCGGGACGAGCGCATCGCCTCCACCATCGTGGGCGTCAGCCGTCCGGAGCGCATCGAGCAGACGCTGCGACTGGCCTCGCATCCCATCCCCGAAGAGCTGTGGGGCAGACTACAGGGAGTGGTGAGTGGTAAGTGGTGAATAGTATTTTTTCTACTCACCACTCACCGCGAGCGAAGCGAGCATCCGGGTATGATAGGCTTTCGTTCTTATGGGGAGGATCCCGAAAAGCATGCGAAACCGGAGAGGGCATGCCGCTTTGGTCGGGGTCGTCACGGGTTTGCTTGCTTTTGGTTTGTACCTGAGTACTCTTGCTCCGACGGTTTTGTATTACGAGCTGCCGGAGCTTCGCGACTCTTCGATGTTGCAGGTTCGGGCCGCCGTGCTGGGCATCGCGGACTACACCGGCTACCCGACTTATACTCTGCTCGGAAAGCTCTTCACCTATCTGCCGTTCGGGGACGTGGCGTACAGGATCAACCTGGCATCGGCGGTTCACGCCGCGCTCGCGGTAGGGTTCGTGTACGCGATCGGGGTTCGGTTGACTGGAAGAATTTTGCCCTCCGCCGCCGGAGCCGCGGCGTTTGCGGTTAGCCCTCTTCTCTGGAGCCAGGCCGTGGTCGCCGAGGTCTACGCGCTTAACGCGACGTTTGTAGCGGCGGTGGTCTTCGTACTGCTCCTCTGGCGCGATTCCCGCAGGGACCGTTATTTGCTGCTGGCGTGCTTCCTGATGGGGCTCTCGCTCACCCATCACATAACCAGCGGGCTTCTTCTTCCGGCGGCATTCCTCTTCGTCGGGCTCGTCGAGCGGCGCAAGCTCGTCGAGTGGGGATTGATGGCAAAGGGAGCGGCGCTGTTCCTCGTCGGGCTTCTGCCTTATTTGTACATCCCGATACGGGCCTCGATGGACTACCTGCCCGAAGGCTTCGTGTGGGGGCAGCCGCTGGTGCGGGAATATCCCCCGGACACTCTCTACGGTTTCTACAACCTCGTCTCCGGCGGTCTCTGGAAGGAGCGGATGTGGGTCTTCGGTCCCGCCGAGCTTCCCGACCGCCTGGCGATGTATCTGGAGCGCCTCTACGGAGACGTGGGACAGTTCCACGTCGCGCTGGTCCTCGTCGGGATAGCGGGCGGTTTTTATCTGGCGTACCGGGACCGCGCCGCCGCCGTGATGTTCGGCTTTCTGTACTTCGGGTGGCTGTTTCATGCGCTGGAGTACGACATCGAGGACATCGAGTACTACTTCATCCCTACGTTCCTGATCCTCTGCGTCTTCATGTCCGTCGGGTTCTCGGGGGTTCTGGATGCGGTCGAGTGGACGATGAGGCGGGCTCCGGTCTTCGCGAAAGTCGGCGTTGGAACCGTTTTGGGGACGCTATTTCTGGTTTCGCCTCTGACCCTGACAGACGTGAGGCAAAGCTACGCTCAAAACGACATGAGCGAGGACTATCACGGGCGTGAGATCATGGCCGCCGTCGCCGAAGAAGCGAAGCCCGGAGCGACGATCCTCCACCATCGCAGCCCGCTCGACTACATGATCCTGGTAGAAGGCCGGCGCGAGGACCTGAAACTCGTCCCATACCTCGAAGATCCTCACCCGTACGGCGTCGGACGCGGCGCTCTCCTCCTCGACGAGGGACCGGTCTATATTCTCTTCCCCGGGCGCGCCGACACGCGCTACTATCTCGGCGTCGAGGGAGGACAGAACCTCTACCAGCGAGCCGGCTACGACCTCGTCGCAGCCGAAGAAGACGTTCTCCTCTACGAAGTCGTCCGCCCAGAAGAGGTCGAAGACCGCGAACGGCGCGGCGTGGATCCTGGAGAGGCCGTGAACACATGATAAGAGCGGACGTCGTCGGCAGCATGCTCCGTCCGCCGGAGCTTCTCGCCGCCCGCAAACGTTACGCCGAAGGCGATATTTCGGCCTCCGAGTTCAAGCGCGTCGAGGACGAGGCTGTGGATTGGGCGATAGAGGTTCAGGAGGAGGCCGGCCTCCACGCGCTCACCGACGGCGAGATGCGCCGCGAGTCGTTCCAGAGCCAGATGGTCGAGGCGACCGAGGGCTTCGGCGAACACTCGATCGATGCCTTCCTCTGGGGCGAGTGGCAGGGCGACGAAGCGGTGGGGGACAAAAGCACGGCCCGGCCCGAGACGATGGGCGTCGTCGCGAAGCTCCGGCGCAAGCGACACCTCGCCGTCGAGGAGTTCGTCTACGCGAGATCGCGCACCAATCGCGCAATAAAGGTCACGCTGCCGAGCCCGTCTCTCTATGCTAACTTCTGGTCCGGGGAGGTCTCGCGGGAGGCGTATCCCACTCTGGACGATTTCCTCGAAGACGTTGCGGAGATATTGCGCGAGGAGATCGAGGAGCTCGTCCGGCTCGGCGCCACGTACATCCAGCTCGACGCGCCCCACTACCCGCTGCTCCTCGACCCGAAGACGAGGGAGTTCTACGAGAAGCGCGGCTGGGATTTGGACCGCTGGCTCTCGCGCGGCGTCGAACTGGACAACCACGTCATCGGGAGGCATCCCGGCGCGACCTTCGCCTTCCACCTCTGCCGGGGGAACCAGGGGAGCCGCTGGCTCGTCTCCGGCTCCTACGAGCCGCTCGCGAGGATACTGTTTCGAGACATCAAAGTCGAGCGACTGATGCTCGAGTACGACGACGAGCGGAGCGGCGGCTTCGAGCCCCTGGCGCGCGTCCCGGACGACAAGATCGCCGTACTCGGGCTCGTCACGACCAAGAGCCCGCGCCGCGAGACGCCGGAGGAGCTGGAGGCGCGTATCAGAGAAGCCTCGAAGTTCGTACCCCTCGAACGGCTTGCCATAAGCCCCCAGTGCGGGTTCGCGACCTCCGTGATCGGGAACGCCATCTCCTTCGAGGACCAGAAAACCAAGCTCCGAGCCGTCGCGGAGACGGCGGAGAGGATCTGGGGATGAAAGGGTTTTCGGAAGGACCGCGCCGTTAGCCTTTAGCGATTAAATATCTCCAAGTCATGCCTGATCATTGGTTGGACGAATCGTCGCCTTGCCTGGGGGCGCGGGCTGGAAGCCCACGCCCCCAGGATGCCCACGCCCCCAGAGGGAAAGCCTTCCTCCTCAAGTTCAGCGTGGAGATACTTAGCTCCTGGCTTTTTATGCACACTGCTTTAACGCAGCATCCTGCCCGTCGCGATGAGGCCGGTTGCGACGAGCGCCGCGGCGAGGATCCCGCCGAGCGGGAGGCCGCCGGTGTCGGGGAGCACGGTCATTCCAATTGAAACCATTCGCTCCGAAGGCTCCTCTGCTTGCCCGGCGGACGAGTTTTCGGACTGTCCGGCGCTCCGGATCTCAGAGTCTCCGCCCTGGGTCGGTATCTCCTGCTCCGCCGAGGCGGGGGCGCTGATCTGCGGCTCGGGAGAAACGACGCTCCGTCCACCGGGATCGGAACTCACCGGGGTCGTGGCCGCCGGTTGACGTTGGGCGGCCTCTATCGCGGCGATCTCCCCGGCCGCTCTCTCGGCGTCCGCCCGGTACTGCTCCGCGGCGGCCTGGAACCTGTCGGCCTCGTCCCGGTACTGATCCGCCGCGGACGTGTCGTCTGCCGCAGAGGTGTCGTACTGCTCTTCGGCGACCGTTTCCGCTTGCTCTGCGGAGGTGTCGTACTGCTCTTCCGTGGCCGTTTCTATCTGCTCCGCGTCGTACTGTTCTTCGGCGACGGTTTCGCCCCCGGCGTCCTCGTATTGGGCGCTCTGGTTGGTTTGCCCGACATCAGGCTCCTCGCTCGACGGGGCTGCTCCGACGGGCTGGGCCGACGGGTCCGCCTCGGCCCCGAAGACGGTGGTCCAGTACGGGACGCCGCCGACGACTTCGACCCCGACCCCGATCATGGCGTAGTCGCCGAGCATGGCCGCGTTGTGGCCCGGCGAGTTGCGCCACGCCTCGAAAGCTTCCTGGGCCGTGGCCTGCCCGTAGGCGAGGTTCTCGGCGGTGAAGGTGTCGTAACCGTAGCTCTCC
>JBOHBL010000477.1:0-1029 GCA_050698295.1 Rubrobacteraceae bacterium
GAGCACCTTTCCTCCGCGCTCATCTTCGGGGCGGGGCGGGAAGTGGTCGCGGCTTCCTGGGTCGGCGGAGTGCGAGTCTACGGGAGGGAAAATGAGTGAGACGACGTTGCTGATACACGACCTCGAAGCCGCCGTTTCTCCAGCGGGAAGCGGGTCGCTGCGGGGCAAATCTTTGGGAGACCTCGAAGTACACGCTCCGGCTTCGGTGGCCGTCTCCGGGGATCTCATCGTGGCGGTCGGAAGGCCGGAGGCCGTGCTTCGCGAGCATCCGCCCGGCCCGGACTGCGTATCCGTGGACGGGCGCGGGATGGCCGCGCTGCCCGGCCTTGTGGATTGCCACACCCACGCGGCCTTTCTCGGCGACCGGGCGAGGGAGTTCGAGCTGCGTTCCGCCGGTGCGAGCTACGAGGAACTCCACGCCGCGGGAGGCGGCATCCTCTCGACCGTGAATGCCACCCGCGCCGGGAGCGAAGACGAGCTTGCCGCCGCCACCGAGCGACACCTCGGATGGATGCTCGAACACGGAACCACCACCGCCGAGGCGAAATCCGGCTACGGCCTCGACCGCGAGTCGGAACTCAAGATGCTCGCGGCCATCGAACGCGCCGCCGAAAAAAGTCCGCTCGACGTATCGCCGACCTTCCTCGCCCACACTCCGCCCCCCGAGTTCAAGGACGCGGGGGAGTACATCGAGTACGTGATCCGTGAGATTCTCCCCGAGGCCGCCCGGCACGCGAGGGCCGCCGACATCTTTCTCGAGCGCGGCTCGTTCGAGGTTCCGGAGGCGCGGCGATATTTCGAGGCCGTGCGAGAATACAACCTCGCGCTGCGGCTACACGGCGACCAGTTCACCGAGCGGGGCGCCATCCCCCTCGCCGTCGAACTCGGAGCGCGAAGCGTGGACCACCTGGAGGCAACCGGGGAGGAAGGCGCGAAGATGCTCGCGAAAAGCGACGTGGCGGCGGTGCTTCTTCCGGGACGCGCCCTCTTCCTCGATCTCCCGCTGCCTCCCGCCCGATTGCTCGTCGA
>JBOHBL010000478.1:0-1165 GCA_050698295.1 Rubrobacteraceae bacterium
ACGGAGGACCGATGCCTCCAGCTTGGCGAATAGGTATTGCTCGCTGAACCGGGTCTTTGTTTCGTTAATCCCTTGTTTAGGTTCCGTCCCCGCGTCATGAACGGCTTTGGCCACAAGTTGGCTGGCGCGTTCTCGCGCCGCCTCCCGGCCTCTGTGGTAGGAGAGGTTGATGTCGATCACGACGGGATACAGCTTGGGCTCATCGCCGTTCTCGCCAGCGCTTCGCTGATCGGACGCCATATCGCGAAGTAGCGGGACGGCCAGGACGGATCGGTCCAGAACCTCGGGCGTAAAGCCGACGGGCTCCTCGGGATCACTGTCTGGCAGATCGTTCATAGGCTCTCCTGTGGAGGAATCCCACATCTCAGGTCTGTGTCCCACCGCTCCGTGAGATCGCTCCGCGTCACGGTGCCAGTGTTGTCCTGCCGCCGACACCGTGACAAGGATCATCCAGATCGCCCTTCCTGATGCCGCGCATGGCTGGGAAGAGGACGACTTCTCGGAGGGTAGGCGCGTCGGTGAGCAGGGCGATGAACCGGTCGATTCCGAGGCCGAGACCGGACATCGGCGGCATCCCGTATTCCATCGCCTCGATGAAGTCCTCCTCCATCATCATCATCGTCTCGTCGTCGCCGGTCTCGCGCAGCTCGGCTTGCTCCTCCAGCCGTAGCCGCTGCTCGACCGGATCGACCAGTTCTGAGTACGCCTTGACTATCTCCCAGCCGTTCACAACGACCTGGAACATGTCGAGCCTGGTCGGATCCTCATCGCTGCGCCGGGCGAGCGGAACCAACTCCGCCGGGTGATGCACCAAAAAACATGGCTGCATGAGGTGCGGCCGGACCGTCTTCTTGTACAGCAGATCAACGAGCCCCGCGTAAGACACTGCATCCTCGACGTCCAGACCGAGTCCGGTCACGTGCTCGCGCAGTGTCGGCAGGTCGCGGACAACGGTGAGGTCGATACCGGTTCGCCGGGTGATCTCGGTCCGGTAGTCCAGCTTCGGCCAGTCGGCGCCGAAGTTCAGCTTCACGCCGGCATAGGTGAGGGTACGGGTGCCGAGGACCTCATCGAGCACCGCCAGAATCAGCTCGCGGACGAAGATCATGTTGTCGCGGTAATCCCAATAGGCCGCGTACCACTCCAGCATCGTGAACTCCTGGAG
>JBOHBL010000479.1:0-10066 GCA_050698295.1 Rubrobacteraceae bacterium
GCTCGGGACTAGTCCCGGCGGCGGCGGTTCCGGATAGAGGCAACGGTAGCACGGGCCGTACTCCGCCCAGAAAACGCTCGCCTGCCCCTCGAAGCGGAAGATGGAGCCGTACACGTTCGGCTTCCCGAGAAGGACGCAAGCATCGTTCACCAAATAGCGAGTCGGGAAATTGTCCGTCCCGTCAACGATGATGTCGAAATCCTCGAAGATGTCGAGGGCGTTCTCGCTGGAGAGAGCCTCCTCGAACTCGATGACCTCGACGTTCGGGTTTATGTCCTTGATGGTGTCGCGCGCGCTCTCCATCTTTGGCCGCCCGACATCGGAGGTGCCGTGGATGATCTGTCGCTGGAGATTCGACTCGTCCACGACGTCGAAGTCCACGATGCCGATGGTCCCGACCCCCGCCGCCGCGAGGTACATCGCGAGCGGAGAACCAAGCCCCCCGGCCCCGATGGTGAGAACCTTCGCCGCCTTCAGTTTCTTCTGCCCGTCGAGCGCGACCTCGGGCATGATGAGGTGGCGGCTGTAGCGGGCTATCTCTTCATTGGAAAGCTCGACCGCCCCGTTGGGGGAATCTACGAGTGATGGTATCTGCTGCATTGTTGAAACCTCTTAAATGTGGTTGGCTAAATGACTACTGCCCTGTGAAAAATAACTACATCGCCCTCCCGCGATGGATGGGATGATGGAAAGCTCGTCGCCCTCCGACACGCCGGTATCCTGCCCGTCGAGGTATCGAATATCTTCGTCGCCTTTGTAGACGTTGACGAACGAGCGGAGCTTGCCGTCGCCGGTGTAGAGGTGCTGCTTGAGGTCGGGATGCGTCTCGACGAGGTTGCCGAGAGCTTCTCCCGCCGTGCCGCCACCGACCTCGACCTCGGAGTTGCCGCTCGCGTACTGTCTCAGCGGCGTCGGTATCCTGACTTTGGGCATAAAAGTTTCCTTTCCTAGTTTACGATCCGCTCTTCTTCGTATCCGGAGCGGTCGTCTTTTAGCAGCCACGATCTCATGTCCTCGACGTCATCCCCGCTCACGGAGGTGATGATGTACGACCATCCCGGCCACGCATGGTCCCGGTCGTACTCGGACGGCTCCGCCGGGTGGTCGGGGTGCGAATGGTACACCCCGAGGATGTCCATGTCCCTCTCGGACGCCCGCTTCTCGAAGGAGATGTACTCTTTCGGGTCTATGAGGAAACGCTTTGATCTCTCGTCCTCGTGGGTGTTCTCGGCGCGCCACACGTCCACGACGACCTTCATCCCGCCGGTGTCCATCCCGACCATCACGCCCGAGCACTCCTCCGGGTACGTTTCTCTGGCGTGGTCGTGGATGTGCTTGATGTCCCCGTGGCCTATTTTGAGCGGCAACTATTCCTCCCAGAAGCTCTCGGAGAGGTACTTATCCGCGCCGTCGCACAGGACGGTGACGATCGTGCCCGAGCCGATCTCCTTCGCCACCCGCAGCGAAGTCGCGACCGCCGCCCCCGCCGAGATGCCGATGAGCACTCCTTCCTGCCGCGCCACCCGCTTCACCATCTCGTAGGCTTCTTCCGTGGAAGCTCCCAGGTTCGCGTCGGCGATGGTCGGGTCGTATATCGCCGGCACGATCGCGCTCTCCATGTGCTTCATCCCTTCGAGCCCGTGAAACGCCGACTCCGGCTCGAAGGAGATGACTTTTATCTCCGGGTTGTACTCCTTGAGCCTGGTGGCCGTTCCAACAAACGTCCCGCTCGTTCCGAGACCGGCGACGAAGTGGGTTATTTCTCCCTCGGTTTGCTCCCAGATCTCGGGCCCGGTACTCTCGTAATGCGCCCTGGGATTGGCCGGGTTGGAGTATTGATCCGAATAGAAATACTTCTCCGGCTCTTCGGCGTAGAGTCGCCTGGCTTCGCGAATAGCTCCGTCCGAACCCTCTCCAGGGTCCGTCAACACGAAGTCCACTCCGTAAGCCCGCAGTATTTTCTTTCTCTCGTCGCTCGCGTTCTTGGGCATGCAGAGCTTGACTTTGTATCCGAGGGAGGCCCCGATCCAGGCGTACGCGATGCCGGTGTTGCCGCTCGTCGCGTCCAGAATGGTCTTCTCGGGAGTGAGCTTCCCGCTCTTTTCTCCGGCCCTGATCATCCACAAAGCGGGCCGGTCTTTGACCGAACCGCCCGGGTTCGCCATCTCCGCCTTTCCGAGGATCCCGACGCCCGGAACTTCCGCCGAGATGCTCGGAAATTCCAACAACGGCGTGTCGCCTACTAACTCCGCTACCCTTTGGCCCGTCTTAATCCGAGTAATCATGTCGGGATTAATTATACAGAGCGAGACCTTCGCGTCCAGACGGTTGGCGGGGGAGAGAAAAAATATCCGACAAATGCGATAGCCGGAAGGCGTCCCCTAAGATCGTCTTCCGGCTACGGGTTGGTGCGTAGGAGCTATTTTAACGAGGCTATTTTCTCGATGCCACGGTGAAAACGTTAACATTTCGTATCTTCAAAATACTTAACCTAAAGTTTCCAGAACTTCGGACAGGTTCCTTCTCCGGCAGGTGAAGATGGGGGTATCGAGTTCGGTGTAGGAGCTGGCTTCGCTCTCTCTCAGTTCCATCATGAGGTCCTGAAACTTCTCCGGGGACTCGGCTTCGAAGCCGAGGATGAACTCGTAGTCGTCTATGCCGAAGGAGTAGGCGGTGTTGTTTTTGGTCGGGTAGTGCTTGCGGCCTATTTGCATGTGCTCGTTCATCATCCGCTGGCGTTCTTCGAGGGGGAGGCGGTACCACTCGCGCGTCTTCACGAACGGATAGACGAAGATGTACTCGCCTTCGCCGGGGATGATGAAGCGCCGGTTCTCAAAGCCCGGCGTGTGCTCCCCGACGTAGACCGAGCGGCGGGCGATGGCGAAGTACGAGTACGCGACGGCGAGGTACTTGCCGAGTCCGGATTTCATCAGCGCGCTTTGCATCTCCTCGAAGGCGTCGAGGTCGTAGCCGATTCGCCAGAGCATGAAGTCGGCGTCGGAGCGGAGCCCCATCAGAGAGTACGAACGGAGGAGCATCTCAGAGGAGTTCTTCTCGACGGCTTCGAGGAACTCGCGTTTGCCCTGTTCGCGCTCTTCGTCGGGGAGCCTCCGCCAGAGCGGGTCGAGCTTGAAGAAGACGTAGTTTATGTACTGTGAGGGAGTCTGTTCCTCGATGTCGGGCTGTCGTCGCGTTTGGGTCTCGGCCATCAGCTTACCTCCTTGCGACCGCTTCGATCCCGAAGTTGCTTTCGTAGAGTTCGGCGATGCGCGAGAGTTCTTCGTCGGTGAGGTCCGGCGTGTCGGGGGCGGCGGCGAACTCTTCGAGTTGTCCCTCGTCGTAGATGTTCGGGAGCGTCGAGGCGACTTCGGGCGAGGCGAGGCAGAATTTCAGCGCGGCCTGTCCGAGGGTGCGGTCTCCGGCCTCCGTCAGGAAACCGAGTTGCTCGACCTTCTTCAGGCCGTCTATGAGCCATTCCTTCGGACGATGTCTCCTGTGGTCGTTTTCGCCGAAGGTCGTGTTCTCGTCGTACTTGCCTTCGAGCATCCCGGAAGAGTGGGGGACGCGGACGATGAGAGACGTGCCGGTTTCTCCGGCGGTGGAGATCAAACCTCGACCGGGGTCTTGCTCTAAAATATTGTGGATCATCTGCACGCCAGCGAGGTCGCGCTCGCGCATAGCCTTTACGCCCTCTTCGAGCCAGCCGATCTTCGGCCCCAAAGCCACGCCGCAGGCGCGGATTTTACCTTCGGCCCGGAACTTCTCCATCGTCTCGAACAATTCGTCGTTTTCGACGGCGTCCATCCTGGTGTTGTGGAGCTGCAGGAAGTCGATGCAGTCGGTGTTCAACCTCTT
Source organism: Rubrobacteraceae bacterium (assembly GCA_050698295.1). Lineage (GTDB taxonomy): Bacteria > Actinomycetota > Rubrobacteria > Rubrobacterales > Rubrobacteraceae > JACCWD01. The sequence continues at coordinate 3,856 of JBOHBL010000479.1, forward strand.
TAGACTCTGTTCCAGCGCGAACCTCAAGAACTCCTCGGACCAGTCCTGCGGGCGTTCCTGCTGACCGCGACGCCTGGTGTGATTATAGAAATCGTAGCCTATTTTGGTGGAGATCACGACCTCGTCGCGCATCCCGCCGAATGCGTCGGCCAGGATGGTCTCGCCCTTCCCCGACCCATACGTGTCGGCGGTGTCGAAGTAGTTTATGCCCCGCTCGAAGGCTTTCCTGAGAAGCCTCACCGACTTCTCGTCGTCCACCTCGCCCCACCAGCCGGTCGAGATGGTCCACGCTCCGAAACCGACCTCCGAGACGCTGACATCCGTCCCCGCAAGGTTTCTGTATCTCATCCGGGCTCCTTTCGCTCTCTTACCGAATACGCCGCCTGAACGGAGGGTCGCATATTTTGCCCGCGAACGCTGTAGAAAAGTTCGCATCAGAAGACCTCTGATCAAAATCACTCATTTGAGGGACGCGCCGCTTTTCGCGGGCTGGGATAGTCCGGTCGTCGCATTTATCGGGAAAGGAGCGGATGGCTGGTGAACGGGTTGTGGCAGTTTGCCTTTGGCGCGCCGGAAGGCGCGGCGTTCACCGTCTGGGAGGCGTCATGGCTCGTCGTCCAGTCGTTGCTTCTCGTCGGCGTCGTCGGACTCGCGCTCTCGGGGGCGGCGGGGCTTTTCGGCGCGGTCTCTCTCGGCGTCGCGCTCCTCGGGCGGGTCGTTTTCGTCGTGTCGGAGACGCACTCGCTCGCTATCGGAGAAGAGTCGGGGCTTTGATCACGGCGGTCGGCATGACGCTCGTGGGAATCGCCGTACTCCGCGCGAGGCGCTGGGTGGGATGGCGGAGGTTCATTCCGCTTCTCGTAGGGCTTTATCCCTTCGTGGCGATGTTCCCCCTCGTATTCATCATGAGCGAGCCGAGCTACCTCTCGATCGCGGTCTGGGGAATTCCGTGGCTCCTTCTCGGCTACGCAATCTCGTCGAGCGCCCGTGATGCGCGAGCCGGCCTCGAAGCGAGCACATAGCGATGGATCTCCTCTTCTAGCTGCCCCTGGTGGCGGCTTCGGTAATTCAGGGCAACTCCACCCTGTCTCCCACCTCCACTCTACGTTCCTCGAAGAAGCTCTGATTCACTTCGAGAGCGTACTGCGCCGGATCTTCCGAAGGGACGGAGGTCTCATCCAGCGGCTCCATGTCGTGGATGGAGACGATGCGTCCATCGGCGTCGATGTAGGCGATCGAGAGCGGGACGTAAGTGTTTCGCATCCAGAACGAGAGCGACCGTTCCCTGTCGAACACGAAGAGCATGCCGCACTCCTCGCCGAGGGACTCGCGGAACATGAGACCCTGCGCCCTTTCCGCGTCGTCGTCGGCGGTCTCGACTTTGATCTCGACCGTCCCGCCTCCCGAAGCGTTTATCGTCAATGGCTCGGGCTCCGAGAGCGGCGCTTCGAGGTCGTCGGGGGCTTCTTCGACGAGCGGAGTTCGCGAACACGGCCCCGAAGCCTCCGATGAAACCGCGGACCTGGCGGTGGTCGGCGCGGTCTCCGACGAACCTTCGCCGGACTCGCCGCCGCAGCCGGCGAGGAGTAGGAAGAGCGAAAGCAGCGCCGCGAAAGGCATCGAAAACTTTCTCATCGAAGCGCGAACTCCAGGCGCTTGTTTTGGCGGCCTTTGCTTTTATGAGAAGTCACTTCGATCTCCCCGACTTCCTCTGTGTTCGCCACGTGCGTGCCGCCGTCGGCCTGGGTGTCGAGACCTTCGATCTCCACGATGCGGATCCTCTCCACCCACTCGGGCACGAGGTTGACGGCGGTGCGGATCCAAGCCGGGTTTTTCAACGCTTCTTCTCGTGGCAACTCGTAGACTCTGACGGGACGCGCCCCGGAGAGAGCCTCGTTGGTCAGTTTCTCGATCTCCGCGACCACCTCGTTCGTCCACTCGCCCGGAAAAGAGAAGTCCATCCGGGCGCGGTCGTGGCGCATCCGGCCCCCTGTCACTTTGGCTTCGAACTCTTTCCAGATCACACCGGAAAGCGCGTGCAACGCCGTGTGATGGCGCATGTGACCGAAGCGCCGCTCCCAATCGAGATTCCCGCGAAGTTCCTTCACCGTGGATGGTATGTTTTTATCCAGAACGTGTACTATGATGTCTTCCTCCCGCTTCACGTCCACGACGTTCGCGCTCACAGGCCCTATGCCGAGCGTTCCTTTGTCGGGAGGCTGTCCTCCTCCGCCCGGATAAAAAGCCGTCCGGTCGAGAACGATTTCACGACCGGAGAGGCGGACGACCTTCGCCTCGAACTCGCGCAGGTACGAGTCCATTTTGAAAAGCTCCTCGGTCACAGCGGGAGGTTCTCCATCCTGTCGCGGTCCTTGAAGGTGGCGACTTCGCTGTAGCCGACGCTTTTCACGAGCGGGACGCTCTCCTCGTATCCGGCCCCGACTTCATTCGAAGCGTGGGCGTCGGAGGAGAGGACGATGGGCACGTCGCGCCGGTGGAACATTTCGAGGAATTTACGGGATGGATAGATCTCTCCGATGGGTTTGCGGAGCCCGGCGGAGTTCACGTCCACCACGACGCCCGACTCGGCTATGGCGTCGGCGGTCTCTTCGAGGATGGGGGTGATGTCCTCCTCGGGAGCGTGGCGGAATATCTTTATGAGGTCCGGGTGTCCGATCACCTCGAAGAGCCCCGAGAGCGCGGCTGCCTGGACGTTTCGGAAATACGCTTCGTAGAGGTCGTAGGTCTCGTAGTCTTCGTAGATGGACTGGTCGGTCGCGAGGTCTATCTCGCGCTTGTCCACCCGATGCACGCTCCCGATGACGTAATCGTACGGCAATGCGCCGGAGATATTGAACATCTCCTCCTCGTTGCCGGAGACGAAGTCTATCTCGATGCCGAGCCGAAGCTCGACTTCGGACTTCTCGCGGGCTTCCATAAAGGCGGCGAGGTCTATCTTGTCCAGATAGCGGTCGTGTTCGGTTATGCCGAGCTGGTTTATGCCGCGACTTTTGGCGACGCGACAGTACTCCAGAATATTATCCACCGTCATGGGCCTATCGTCGTGGGCGATGACGTGCAGATGGTAGTCGATCAAACCTTCTCCCGATGCTCGAATGCTCTCCGTTTATCTTATAGGAAATCGAACGCGCTTATGCCGTGTCGCTCGCCTTTCAAGCTTTTTGGCGGAGAGTCCGTACATCAATGGCAGGGCTGGGATCCCTTCCGGCGGAAACATCCTCCTACCCGCCAACTCTCGCATCCCGGAGAAGGGACGCTCGCCGTTGGAGTACGGATATTCTTTTAGAGCTTCTATTTTCAGTCCCGCTCCGGCCAGCGCCGTGACGACTTCGCCGATTCCCCGCCGGAAGAGATGACACTCCTCGGGATTCTGGTAGTCGCGAACGCCCTCGACAAAGCCGGACGGAGCGAGTCCCCCTTCGGAATCGCCCACGTAGTCGCCGACGCCGTTTTCGTCGCGCTCCGAACCGGAGGAACGGTAGTCTCGTGTCAGTTTCCATTCCCCGTCGAACATCGCGGAGAACGGGTGGAAGTCGACGAGGACGAAACGCCCGCCGGGTTTCAGAATCGAAGCGACGCCATCCGCCCAGAGATCAAGGTCGCGCAGCCAGCACACGACGCCGTATGAAGCGAACGCGAGGTCGAAACGGCGATCTTCCCGCCCCGCTTTTTCCAGCCACCCATATATTTCGGACCTCTCGAAATGGGCGGATATTCCGCTCTCATCGGAGAGTTTCCGGGCACGATGAATCGCCGCGTTGCTTATGTCCACGCCGACGACTTTCGCGCCGAGAGCGGCGAGACTTAACGAGTCCGCGCCGGTGTTGCACATGAGATGAGTCACGGTCCTGTCGTTCAAATCCCCGAGGAGTTCGAGTTCTTCCGGGAAGAGGGCGCTACCGCCGTTCCGGAGGAAAGGGGCGAGGTTCGTTCGGTGGCTCTCGTGCGCGCCGACCACCGCGTTCCACGAGCGGCGGTTCTGCTCCGCGAGATCGTTTCGTTCTTTACCCACGCCCCGCCGCCTCCTTCAAAACTTCCGCGAAACCTCTCGTCGCGTCTTCCCATCGCGGTAGATTTTCGGCTCGTCGAAGAGCAGCTTCGGACATCCGGCGTCTAAGACCCTCATCGGAGAGAAGATGCCGGAGAGCGCGGGCCAGCTCTCCGGCATCTCCCGGCGGAACGAGAACGGCGACTTCTTCGCCGACGAGTTCCGGGACCGGCCCGACATCGCAGGCGACTATCGGGAGGCTGAAAGAGAGAGCTTCGGCGTAGACGATGCCGTACCCTTCATAGCGCGAAGGCAGGACGAAAAGGTCGGACTGAGCATAAGCCGAAGCAAGAGCTTTATCGTCCAGCGTCCCGGAAACTTTTACGGAAGCGTCATCGCCTATGGCTTCAATCACCCGCGCGGAGTATTCCGGGTCGGCGTTTGTTTCGCCAACGAGGTGGAGGGAGGCATCGGGGACTTCGGCTATCTTCCAGGCCAGGATGAGGTCCAGGATCCCCTTGCGTTCGATCCACTGCGCCACGCACAGCGCGACGGGAGGTCCGCCGCGCCTGGTTTCTCGGACCATTCCCAGCCCGTCGAAGCCTGGTGGGACGACCCGGATGCGCCCGAATGGAACGCCCCGATCCTCCAGCGCGGACCTCCCGTGTCCGCTCACGGCGATGAGGAGGTCGGATTTCAGCAAGGCGTCTTCGAAATCTCTCTCCCGAGCTTCGTTCTCTTCGGGCGCGGCCACACTCGGCAGCTCGTGGACCATCGCGACGACGGGCCGAGAGTCTCTCCAGTCCCCGATAAACGTAGCGCACACGACCCTCGCGAGCGCGTCCACGACCACGACGTCGAAATCTTTGGGATCGAGAGCGCGAAGCTTCTCCACTCCGGATTCCTGTTCCTCGACCGAAGCTCCGGAAGCGACCATCTCCTCGACCTCGATCCCGAACTTCGCGAGCCTCGGGAAAACGCGGGCGTGATACAGGTATCCGCCTGTGAGTCGCGCCGTGTCCCCGACGGTGACGAATGCCGCGCGCAAGCTAAGCAGCTCCAAACCGAGTTTGATGGGAGCGTGGGCATCCTGGAGGCGTGAGCTTCCAGCCCGCGATACACACGCCTGTCCGCTCATGCGGGCAGGATGCCCGCACCCCCGGAAAAAGCGATCCTATTTCGGATCCAGCCTGGAGACTCTTAATCGAGGGCGTCCTCCCTCGCGGCGTAGACCTCGGGATTCTCCCATATTCGCACGGTCAGGGAGGCGAGACTTTCTCCGGCGAGTGCCGGCGAGAGCTTCTCCCAGCAGAAATCCGCGACGGACTCGGCGGTCGTGTTCCTGCCGGCGAGACCTTCGACCTCGTCCAGATCCCGGTAGTGGAGCGAGGCCGCGAGGTCGTCCACCGCCGGTTTGAGCCTCCCGATGTCGTAGAGGGTTCCGTTTTCTTTGAGAGACTCGCCACGCACTATCACGTCCATCCGGTAGGTGTGGCCGTGCGGGCGCGTCGCCGGACCGAAGTCTCCGGTGAGCTTGTGCGCGGCCTCGAAACTCGCCGCTACGTGGATCTCGTACATCTATGCCTCCTCCTCCTCGTCGCCGTACTCGAAGACCAACTGTACATGGTCTTCACGATTCCGGTCCAGCAGATGGTACGCCTCCGGCGCGTCCTCGAAAGGGATGAGACGGGAAACGAGGTCTTTCAGGCGAAGTTTCGGGAGCAAATTCAGCACCGTTCGCGTCCTGCGCTCGCGGTCCCAGCGAGTGGAGAGTTCCGGAGGGATGCTTCCGACTTGAGAAGATTTCAACCTCACTCTTCCCCGGTGAAAATGACCGCCGAGGTCGAGGCTCACCGGTTTCGTCCCGTACCAGGAAGCGGCCACGACCGTCCCTTCGGGAGCCACGCAGTCCACTGCGGCCCGAAGGGCGGCGCTGGATCCACTCGCCTCAATCGCCACGTCCGCGCCAAGTCCGGAAGTCTCCTCCATCACGTATCGTGTCAGCCCCTCGCCCGGTTCGAGAGCGACATCACCTCCCGCCTTCAGAGACAAACGGCGGCGGTTCTCCATCGGATCCACCGCGATCACCCTCGCTCCGGCGAGCTTCAAAAGCTGGGTGACGAGCAGTCCGACCGTCCCCTGGCCGAAGACGATGGCGGTCTCTCCAAGTTTGATCGGGGCGTCAAGAACAATATTCAACGC
>JBOHBL010000480.1:0-3056 GCA_050698295.1 Rubrobacteraceae bacterium
GTGACCAGGTGACCTACTACGACGAGTCGCACCTCACCGAGTCCTGGGTCCGCCATGTCACGCCGCGCCTCGGCAGGATCCTGGGTCCGCTCGTCTAACTGGGACACGCGTTCCAGGGTTTGCCTTCGCGTGCACCTTTGTGGCTTAATTGTGACCAGACGTTGCAAAACGTTTCATGCACAGCCCTGGACCCGTGGGGGAGTCCGGGGCTGCTGCTATTTCCGGGCAATCGGGCGACCTGCGCGGTCCACCTTCGAGAAACGCCGTCTTTTCGCCACGTGATTCGAATAACATCAATAGACTCCCGCGCGATCGGATCGATGCCCGCTAGGAGACTCTGATGGATCAGCCGCGGAACCTCTTGGACGTCAAGCCGTGGGCTCGGACCTCGGTGATCGGTGCCGCAGCCATCGGAGTCCTCGGGTTCGTCCAGTCCGCCTTGTTGGGGCAGGCCGGGATCGTCACCGTCGTTGCCGGCGCCAGTTGTGTCGTCCTGGCGGTGATCCTCAACGCGTGGGTGGCCTGGGACGAGGCGAGGAAGCGCGCCATCCCGGCCGCCTCAGCCGCCTTGACGATGACGGCGTACTTGAAGGACGAGGCCGGCTCGGTGGTCGGCTATGCGTTCCCGGTGACGAAGCGCCACCTGATGACGTCGGAAGCCGTCGTGCTCGCGGCAAGCGGTGAGAGCACACTGTCGGACGAGCTGTTCCTGAAGGTCATCTGGATGCCTCCTGGGGAGGAGTCCCGCGAGGTCGTGGTGACCCCTTTGCCGGGCGGATATGTGCTGCTCACACTGATGCCCGAGCTAAAGCTCCCGCGGCAGGTGAAGCGCGCCTCCCTGGTCCGACGACACGTCGAGAAAGCGCTGGTGGTCGCAGAGGCGTGGCACGGGGACGACATCCGGGAGCTCGGCGGTCGCGCGCATGCGGTCGGCGGCCATAACCGAGTGGTCAATCTCGACGACGAGAAGTCGGCGACCGGCGATGAGCTGATCGGTGCGCCACTGCTCCAAGATGGCAACCAAAGGGTTGTCGGTGTGCTCGACGGAATGGACGACAAGGGTCGTCCTCGCTACCTGCCGCTGACCCAAGACAAGGCGCGTGAGCTGGTGGGCGGCGCGTCATGGTGGCGAAGCACGGGCTGGGTGGTTCCCGTCGCCGTCACCGCGGCTGTCGCTCTGCTGGCCGCGATCCAGCCCGTCGTGTCGTTCGGTGACATCGGTGGCCTGGGCCCTGCCGAGTGCAAGAGCGAGGCCACGACGTTGAACGTCGTGGTCAGTACGGAGAAGGACGGCCTCATCAGGCAGATGGCTGCCGACTTCGAGGACGATTTCCGTGGCGAGGACGGCGTCTGTGCCGATGTCGAGGTGTTCGGTGTCAACTCGGGCGAGGCCACCGAGGCGATCGCCAAGGGGTGGGTGGCGCCGCCCGATGAACGGCTCAAGTGTCCAGCGGACGATCCGGAGAACTGTGAGGTGGTCAAGGCGCGGAAGCCCGACCTGTGGCTGCCGACGGAGTCGGTCTGGCCGAAGCTCCTGGCCGCCGGCGAGCTCGGTGATGGCGGACCCGACCAGCTGGCCGAGCATGAGGGGGAGTGGACCTCGGTCGCGTCCTCGATCCTCACCATTCTCATGCCCGAGGCCAAGAGGGAGAAGCTCTCCGCATCGCCGGACTGGGACGAGCTCGTCACGAAGGCCGCGCGCGAACAGCTGGCGATCGCGATCGACGACCCGATCGGCTCGACGTCAGGGATGGCGACGTCGGTTGCCCTGAACGAAGCGCTCGTTGCTGAACATGGCGAGGATCCTGCCGTCGGGCTGCTGCGTGACGCGATCGCATCCGTGCCGGAAGCGCTGGCGGGCGAGGACATCACGCGCCTGATGGATCGCGTCTACCAGGACACCGATCTGCTTGAGCAGATGGATGCCGTGGTGGCTCAGGAGCAGACGGCCTACATCTACAACTGCAAGGATCCGCTCGGATCGGACGACTTCTCCTGCGACAGCACGGTTGAGGACAAGGGTCGGCGGATGGTCGCGGTCGCCCCGAACGACACGATCTACGGGTTCGACCACCCCGCAGTCCCGATGGCCTCGCTCGATTCCGACGACGCGAAGCGGGAGGTGTCGGAGGCGTTCGTCGAGTATCTGACGACCGATGAGGCCCAGAAGATGTTTCGGGAGTGGGGCTTTCGGGAGGCCGGCAAGCCTGGGCAGGCGACCAAGGAGCTCGAGGATGTAGTCAGTGCCGTCGACGTGGACAAGGTCACCGACTGGCCAGAGCCGAGGAATGTCAACAAGTGGAGGCAGCAATGGAAGAACGTGCGCCTTCCAGTACGCGTCCTGCTCTCGGTCGACACCTCGGGTTCGATGGAGCAGATCGACGGTCAAGACCGCCGGGTCGCGCTTGAGGGTTTCACGGACGTCTGCACGGGCAAGGTGACCGACAACCCCACGTATCTCCAGGTCGCGAAGAGCGCGGCGCTCAACGCCATCGGTGAGCTCGAGGACGAACGTGACTCGGTGGCACTCGACCCGTTCCCGCCGGCAGGGACCGACACCACGACCAAGATCATGCCGCTGAGTGGCCCGACTCGTTCTCAGCTCAAGGGCAAGGTCTGTGGGTTGGAGGCTTTCGGCGAGACCCCGTTGTACGACGCGCTCCGGGATGCGAACGCCTCGATCGAGGCAGCGGAGACCGAGACGTCCGACCGGACGGTGATCGTCCTCCTCTCCGACGGTGGCCAGAACCCGCCTCAGGACTTCGACGCGCTGATGGAGGAGGTCGGCGGTGAAGGTGCAGTCCCAGTGATCGCCGTCGGAATCGGCGACCAGGCTCCCATCGACGAGCTCTCCAGGCTCACCGAAGGCACCGGGGGAGCCCTGCGCAACCTGAGTGCGCCAGGCGACGTCGCCAATCTCGACCATGTGCTGGTCGACGTCTTCCAGGGGCTCGCCGGGAAGGTCTCTTGACGAGCCCGCCGCTTGGCGCCTTCTCAGCCTCTCCTGGGAGGATGGGCGGGTGAATGAGCAGCGACCACGCGATGTGGCGATCCTC
>JBOHBL010000481.1:0-4044 GCA_050698295.1 Rubrobacteraceae bacterium
CATTATTCTTCTCTCATATTCAACTCGAAGATACTCGACTTCGGGATCGTGGCGGGATCTACCTTTGCGCGTCATGCCGCCTGGGCCCGATATCGAGTTCGGTCGAAGAACTTCGGATCCGATTCCCGCCTCCACGAGCGAACATGCGCCTTTCAAAAGGGAATGCGACGCGAAACCTGTGAGCTGCCGAAGTCCAGCCTCTATACGACGCCGAAGTACACCAGAGCCAGAATCCCCAGGAAGACGACGAGAGTGAAGATGCCCAGCACGATGAAGAGGTCCCTGCCGGCACCCTCGCTCCTCTCCCTTTGACCGCGGCTGGTGCTCCTCCGCCTGTCCCTCCTGCTTTGAGGTCTCCTGCGCCCGAACGACATCGGCTGCTACCGGCCCAGCGCGTCCGCGACGAGCTGCGCGACCTCGCTCGGGTTCTCGGCGGCCCGGATGCCGGCTTTTCTCAGGGCGTTCGACTTCGCCTCGGCGGTCGTGTCGCCGCCGGAGACGATGGCCCCGGCGTGGCCCATCGTCTTGCCCTCGGGGGCGGTGAAGCCCGCGATGTAGGCCACGACGGGGATGCTCATCTCGGACTGGATGTATTCGGCGGCGCGCTGCTCGGCGTTGCCCCCGATCTCCCCGATCATCACCGCGCATTCGGTGTCGGGGTCGGCCTCGAATAGTTCCAGGATTTCGATGAAGTCCGTCCCGATTATGGGGTCGCCCCCGATCCCAACCGCCGTCGTCTGCCCGATCCCCATCTGCGTCAACTCGTTGACGACCTGATAGGTCAGAGTCCCGCTGCGGCTCACTACTCCCACATTCCCCGGCGTGAAGATGTCCTGCGGCATGATCGAGACGTTCGCCTTGCCCGGCGAGAGCATCCCCGGACAGTTGGGTCCGACGAGGGTCGCGTCCTTGACGCGCAGGTAGTTCGCGACGCGCATCATGTCGTGGACGGGGACGCCCTCGGTGATGCAGCAGACGGTCGAGATGTCCGAGCCGAGCGCCTCGAAGATGGCGTCCGCGGCGAACGGCGGCGGGACGAAGATGACGCTCGCGTTCGCCCCGGTCTCTCTGACCGCTTCATCGACGGTGTTGAAGATGGGGACGCCGCCGTCGAATTCCTGGCCGCCTTTTCCGGGCGTGACGCCGGCGACGACCTGAGTCCCGCTTTCGAGCATGCGTCCCGTGTGGAACGCGCCCTCGCGTCCCGTTATACCTTGAACCAGAAGCTTCGTGTTGTCGTCTACGAGGATCGCCATCGGTCAGTTGCCTCCGTTCCGCGCGAGTTCGACCGCTCGACTCGCCGCGTCGAGCATCGTCTCTTCGGTCTGCACGTTAGCCGGCGTGTTCTCCGAGAGGATCCTCCTCCCCTCCTCGGCGTTCGTCCCGTCGAGCCGGACGACTATCGGAAGCTCGATGTTCGTCCTCTCGATGGCCGAAAGCAGTCCCCTTGCGACCTCGTCGCCGCGTGTGATCCCACCGAAGATGTTGAAGAAGACGCTCCTGACGTTCTCATTCGAGGTCACGATGTCGAGCGCCGTCGATATCTGCTCGGCGTCCGCGCCTCCTCCAACGTCGCAGAAGTTCGCCGGCTCTCCGCCCGCCTGAGCCACGACATCGAGCGTGCTCATCACGAGCCCGGCTCCGTTGCCCAGGATCCCAACATCCCCATCGAGCTTGACGTACTGCAACCCCGCCTCCTGCGCCCGCTGCTCCTGCGGGTCGGCGGCGGAGGCGTCGTGAAGCTCGGCGATGTCCTCGTGGCGGTACAAACTCGAATTATCCACCGTGACCTTCGAGTCGAGGGTGAGGACCTCGCCGTCTTTCGTCACCACGAGAGGGTTGATCTCCACCAGGCTCGCGTCCGATTCCTCGAACGCTTTGTACAGATTTCGCAGCGTCTTCCCGAACCCTTTCGCCGCGTCCCCCGACAGTCCGGAAGCGAACGTCACCTCGCGCACCTGAAAAGGTTGAAGCCCGACGAGAGGGTCAACGTAGAGTCGAACTATAGCTTCAGGCTTGGTTTCGGCGACCTCTTCGATATCCACGCCGCCTTCGGTGGAGAAGAGTATGAGGGATTGCTTTCTCTCCCTATCGACCATCACCGAGAGGTACATCTCGGTTTCTATCTCCGCGCCGCCTTCGACGTAGACGCGACCGACGGTGTGGCCTTTGATGTCCATACCGAGGATCCGCGCGGCGGCGTTCCTCGCTTCGTCGGGGCCGTCCACGACTTTGATGCCGCCCGCTTTCCCTCTGCCTCCGGTGAGGACCTGCGCCTTGACTGCGACGGTTCCGCCTATTTCGGCGGCGGCTTTTTTCGCTTCTTCCGGTGTGGTGGCTACCTTGCCCGGAAGAGTTTCGAGGCCGTATCCTCTCAACAATTCCTTGCCTTGATGTTCGTAGAGATCCAAATCGAAAACCCTCCTCGCGGCCCGTAACGACGGTCGGTAATTATACAGAGGCGCGCGGGCACATCTCGTCCGGCTTTCGCCTTACGGAGAGCGCCGGTTATGAGAACGAAAAGCCGGGACCGCCTTTGCCGAATATTTTGTCGTCGCCTCCCGCCCCGGCGATGGTGTCGTTCTTGCTGGTGCCGGTGAGGCGGTTGTCCTTGCCGTCGCCCTGGAAATTCTTCGCGATCGCCACCCCCGAAGCGATCATCAGGGCCGTCGCCGCCACCGACAACAAAAGAGCTACTTTACGCATATCCGCGTCCTTTCCAGTAGTGGGGAATGTCTCCGTCCCCCATGCCTCCATTATGTGGATGGTATGATAAACGGGCCGACATCGCCTCCACATCGTACAAATTACGTATTTTTCCGCCCGCCATCGGTGGCGGGGAGCTTTTGTGGCGCGACGCATATGGTTGTCATAAAACGAGGCGCATGTTCCTTTCCTCGGCCGGCGACGCCTCGGAGGATATCCGGAGGAGGTTTACCGTGCGGGTGTTTCCTTGCCTCATTGGGGCTTTCGCCTCTTTGCTTGCGGGGTTTGCCGTTGGATGGCTTTCGGGGAGCGTGGGGATCGGCGTCGTCGGTTCGGTGCCGATCTTCCTCATCGCGGCGCACCTTATATGGGAGAAGCGAGAATTCGGCGATGGAGCGGGATATATGAGCGGCGAAGAGGCTCGCGCCGGGCTTTTCAATGCTCCGACTCGCGTATACTCCCGTTTCATGGGAGTCGGGACCGCAATAAACGTCGTCGCCGTGCTCGTCGGAGGGGGGATAGGCACCCTCGTCGGCGCGAAGTTGCCGGAGGGAATGCGAAACACGGCGATGGGGGCCATCGGCATCGTGACGCTTTTGGTAGGCGTCTCGAACTTCCTCGAATATTCCAATCCGCTCGTGCCGCTCGTCAGCGTCGTTCTCGGGCTGGTGGTGGGGGAACTCGTCGGGATAGAGAGCGGACTCAAGCGCTTCGGGGACTATCTGGAGAAACGGTTTTCGAGGGGGGAGAGTCCGGTGAGCCGGGCCTTCGTGACGACGAGCCTGCTGTTCTGCGTGGGGCCGTTGACGATCATCGGCTCCCTCGAAGACGGTTTGACGGGCAATTACGAGCTTCTCGCTCTGAAGAGCGCGTTGGACTTCATCGCCGCGCTGGCGTTCGCTTCGGTGCTCGGGTGGGGCGTTTTGCTCTCGGCGGGGACGGTGCTTATCGTTCAGGGAACTTTGACCATCGGGGCGAGCTTCATCGAGCCCGTGGTCACCGATGCCATGGTTCTGGCGGCGACGGCGACGGGTGGAGTTTTGATCTTCGGCCTCGGACTTTTGCTTCTGGAGCTCAAGGAGGTTCGGGTGGCGAACATGTTGCCCGCGCTCGTCTTCGCTCCGCTGCTGGTGGCGGCGGCTCCGTTGTGGCCGCTCTGATAACATGCGGCGTACCGATTTCAGAAGGAGGGACTTTGGATAGAGCGAGAGAATGGACGGGAAGCGCGCTGGACTTGAGAGGAAACCTGGACGCCGGCGGCATACGCGAGATCGTCATCGAGTTCGAGGAGGGCGACACCGACACCTTCACGCCGAAACTTCGCGACGAGTTCAAGTC
>JBOHBL010000482.1:0-1023 GCA_050698295.1 Rubrobacteraceae bacterium
CTCGTGGCGATGTATTTGATCTTTCGTTAGGAAAGGTGGGGTCATTAAAGGTGGGGTCAGGCGTTTATTATGCTATTGATCGCAGGCAGGACGGCCAAAGGGCTGATCGTTTCTTCGAGATTGCATAATAAACGCATGACCCCATTGGAGTGACCCCAGTCGAAGCATGGATTTAACCAGCCTCCCGATCCTCTCCGTCGTCGCGTACATCCCCCTTCTGGGGGCGCTGGCGCTCGTCTTCTTCTTCCCGAAGGAAAAAACGGGCGCGATCAAATACTTCGCGACGATCGTCGCCGCGCTCGACTTCGCCGCCTCGGTGCCGCTCTGGTTCGCGTTCGACCGGGCGGCGCCCGGTTACCAGTTCGTCGAGAAGGCCTCCTGGATCCCCTCGCTCGGCGTCAACTACCACTTCGGGATCGACGGGATTTCGCTCATTCTGATCCTCTTGACGACGCTCATTGGCGTCATTGCCGTCTACTGCTCCTACACGGCGATCGGCGAGCGGCAGAAGGAGTACTACGTCCTGCTGCTCCTCCTTCAGACCTTCATGATCGGGACGTTCTTGTGCCTGGACCTTTTCCTCTTCTACGTCTTCTGGGAAGTGATGCTGGTGCCGATGTACTTCCTGATCGGCGTCTGGGGAGGCGACCGCCGGCTCTACGCCGCGATCAAGTTCTTCCTCTACACGCTGGCGGGTTCGGTCCTGATGCTGCTCGGCATCATCGCGCTCTACTTCATCAACACGACCGGGTTCCTGGGCTACGAAGGCCTGGGCAACGCGCCGAGCTTCTCGATCGAGGCCTTGACCGCGGTCGCGGCGGGAATGCCGGTCGAGCTCCAGATCTGGCTCTTCTTCGCCTTCTTCTTCGGCTTCGCGATCAAGGTGCCCATGTTCCCCTTCCACACCTGGCTGCCGGACGCGCATACGGAGGCCCCAACGGCCGGTTCGGTGGTCCTGGCGGCGGTCCTCCTGAAGATGGGGACATACGGTTTCGTCCGCTTCTCGCTCCCCATGTTCCCGGA
>JBOHBL010000483.1:0-1617 GCA_050698295.1 Rubrobacteraceae bacterium
CTCCCTACTCCCGACCTCCCGACTCCCGGTCCTTACGGACGGGCCTCGAAGACGAGGTTGAACGGCGTCTCCGCCGCGCGCCGGAAGCGGGAGAAGCCTCCGGCGGTGACGACCTCGCGCATGCGAGCCTCTCCGGCCTGGGCGCCGAGGGCGAGTCCCACTTCTTGATCCTTCGATGCCGGGACGCACAGCGTGGTCGAGGCCGAATAGAAGATGCGTCCGACCGGGTTTATGTTCTCTTTCAGGCTGTCTCCGGCGTACGGCTCGACGATCATCCACGTCCCGTCGGGCGCGAGGCTGTCGCGCACATGCGCCGCCGCTCCCACCGGGTCGCCCATGTCATGCAGCGCGTCGAAGATCGTGATGAGATCGTAGCCTTCTCCCGCATAGTCCTTCGCCGAAGCGACCTCGAATTCGCAGCGGCCTCCGACTCCGGCTTCCTCCGCGGCCTCTCGGGCGGCTTGAATCGAGCCTTCGTGGTAGTCGGAGCCGTGGAACTCGGAGTTCGGGTATTCCTTCGCCATGATGATGGTGGAGGCTCCGTAGCCGCAACCGATGTCGGCGACCTTCGCGCCGGAGCGGAGTTTCGCTTCCACGCCTTCGAGAGCGGGGATCCAGGCCGGTATCAAGTTCCCTATGTAGTTGGGCCGGAAGAAACGCTCGGTCCCCTCGAAAAGGTCGTGGTTGTGCTCGTGCCAGCCGAGGCCGCGTCCTTCCCGGATCGCCCCGGCGACCTTCTCGGCGTCCTTGATCGTCGAAGCAGCCACCTGCAACCCGCCCGGCACGAAGAGCGGGTTGTATTCGTTGGTCAGCGCGAACGCCTGCTCGGGCGAAAGATGGAACTTGTCGGTATCCGGGTCGTACTCGACGTAGCCGCTCGCGGCCTGGGCCGAGAGCCACTCGCGCATGTACCGCTCGTCGGTGTCCGTCTTTTCGGCGAGTTCCTTTGCCGAAACCGGCTCGCCGTCGGACATCGCCTTGTAGAGTCCGAGCTTGTCGCCGATGAGGACGGTGGCGGCGTGCGCCACGGCCCCGAGGTCGGCGACGAACTTCCCGACGAACTCGTTGAGTTTGTCTTCGTTGATTTCGGTTGGCACCACCACGGCGTATCCTCCTACTCGTCCCAGGCTTCGACGTTGACCTGGCCGACGATCTTGCCGTCCCTGACTTCGAGGGTGGTCGCCGCGAGCACCTTCGTCCCGTCGGGATACTCGCACTCCTCGTTGAACGCGACGCGGTCCTCGCCGAGGATCTCACGCTCTATGCGGTGGGTCATCGCCCGCCCGCACACGTCGCGCAAATATCCGGCGATCTCCTCCTTGCCGCGGATCTCCCGCGGCGCGCTCGGGGTCGTGCTCTTGTTGACGACCCGCAAGCTCGCGTCGTCGGCATAGAGGCTCAACAGCAGGTCCGCGTCGAGCCCCTCGACCGCGCGGCGCATCGCCTCGAAGTCGAAGCCGGTCTTCTGTTCGGTCATCTCGTTCCTCCTTCGTGTTCGGTTCGTTTGCCGACCCGTCCTCGTTCACCTCCTCGACGAGTCATTGCCACCGTTGCTATTTGGCTCCACCTTAGCCATAATAGGTCGGTTTGGGAATACGTCGAAAGACGTATCTTTCT
>JBOHBL010000484.1:0-2214 GCA_050698295.1 Rubrobacteraceae bacterium
GTACTCGTGTGTCCCGGCACGTACAACGAGGACGTGAGCATACAAGGCAAAGCCGGGCTGACTCTCGAATCAACGGACGGCGCGGACGTGACGACGGTAGATGGGACCGGCACGACGGGTGTGGACACCATACTGGCCGACTCGAACGACGTAACCATAGACGGCTTCACCGTCACGGGTGCCGGAAGGTTCGGTATCAACCAGAATATCGGTGTCAGCAACCTCGACATACTGGACAACGTGATCCTCGACAATCCCAACATCGGCGTGGTTGCCGCAACCAACGGCGGTGAAGTCTCGGGCAACTTGTTCGATGGCAACGGAAGCGGACTGTACTTCACTACCAACGCCTCCAACATCACGGCCACGGACAACGACTTCGACGACAACGGCGCCGGCATCATCTTCGAGACCGGAAACACGAACAACACGGTCCAGAGCAACAACATACTCAACAACGGCGAAGGCATCTTGTTCTTCGAAGGCGGAACAGGCTTCGCCAACAACGACATCAGCCAAAACAGGATCTTCGGCAACGACATCGGTCTTGACAATAATTCGGATACCCCTGTCACCGCCGAGAACAACTGGTGGGGCTGTAACGAAGGCCCGAACAACGACGACGGCTGCGACACCACCGATGGAACCGTGGACACCGATCCGTGGATCGTGATGGACATAAGGGCCGACCCCATGATTGTCAACACCGGTGGAAGCTCGGAGATCAAGGTGAGGTTCCTTCTGAACAAGGGTGAGGGAGACCTCATGGTCGCCAGGGACTTCCCCGACGGCGCGCTGGTGGAGTTCGACGCGATGCGGGGCATGGTGGACCCGAAGCAGGACGAGACCACCAACGGGACGGCGATGACGACGCTGACCACCAACTCGCAGAAGAAGGCGGCTGTCGTCACGGCGGAGCTTGACGCCGAGAAGGTGAAGGTGAGGATCAAGATCAGGCGCTGACAACGCTTTGCGGAGGGGTTGATCCTTTATCCTCTCCAACACGCCGGCATCGCGGGGGCGGGTTTCACCCCGTCCCTGCGCCCGGTGAGGGCAACGATTCAGATCACACCGCTGTGAATCAGCGAGAAGGACCGGAGAGACTTCCTTCTCCGGTCCTCTTCGCGTTTGTACGAGGGCGCGAATCGCGCACTCCACCGTCGAGGTCATGCCGCGTCAACTCTGGAAAGGGGATCTCCCTCGACGCTCCAATTGAGAGATCAGGGTCTCTGCCGTCCACGCGGCGATGCCGCAGCCGAAGAAATCCCTGTCTTCGGTGAGGATATCCGCATCGAGCGAGAGGGCGAGCGCCACGACCTGCCAGTCGTTCGGGTCCTGGGGAACTCTGGATAGGGCCTCGTCCC
Source organism: Rubrobacteraceae bacterium (assembly GCA_050698295.1). Classification (GTDB taxonomy): domain Bacteria; phylum Actinomycetota; class Rubrobacteria; order Rubrobacterales; family Rubrobacteraceae; genus JACCWD01. The sequence continues at coordinate 1,365 of JBOHBL010000484.1, forward strand.
TCAGATCCTCATAAAATTCCTCCGGTACTTCGGTGATGCTCTGTTCCTTGACGCGGGCGGCGCTTTCCCGGAAGCTGGCCGCAACGGATTCGCTCAATCCTCTGGATACCCTGAGCGCAAGTCGTTTGGAGACTTCGTGACGAGCCTCCTCCCACATCCGCTCGGGTACGTACAGGTCGATGCGGGAGCTCCCGAGTAGCTCGCGTCCCCTCCTCCTGAGAAGCTCCCCGACGAGCGTGCTGGCATCCACAACCAGCCGCAAAGCGATCTACGCTCGCCGACGCTCGCGAAGTTCGTGTTTTTTCGGCACGAGTTCTTCGACCAACTCATCTTCGGAAAGCCCAGTCTCACGCCGAAGCTCGGCAAGGCTTTCGCCGAGATCGCGCAGCGCCGCCTGCAACTCTTCCTCGTCCCTCTTCTTCACCGGGAGGTAAAACCCGATCACTCGCCCATGACGCCGCACCGCCAACGCCTCGCCACCCGAAAGATAACGGGAAGCGTGGTCCCTGAACTCCCTGACGCCGACATCTCTCATCAAAGACTCCTTCCGCTAATTGTGGCTACATTGTGTCACAAAACCGGGGAGTCGAAGGAAGGACGCGAATCGCGAGTCCAAAGACCGGCTACTCGCGACGAGCGGTCAGGAACTGGCGGTCGGGCTCTTGTCCTTCTCGGAGATCCAAACTCCGGGGTCTTCGGCCTGCTCGGCTTCGCCCTGATCGTCGAGCCACCTCTCCGCGTCTATGGCGGCCATGCATCCGTCTCCGGCGGCGGTGACGGCCTGCCGGTAACGCTTGTCGGAGACGTCGCCGGCGGCGAAGACGCCCGGCACGCTCGTCATGGTGTGTTC
>JBOHBL010000485.1:0-6583 GCA_050698295.1 Rubrobacteraceae bacterium
GGTCCGGGCCGGTGGCTTCGATGCGTTTTGCGACTTCTTCGGGGTCGTCGGTGACGAAGGAGTCGTCGGTGAAGGTGTCGGCGTGGAAGAGGAAGTCGCGCCCGAGGTGTCGCATGTACGTCCCGCACGAGCAGACGCGGAGCCCGACCTCCCTGGAGATGGTGTGTCCGAGGCCGAGCGAGTAGGTGAAATCTCCGAATATGAAGACCTTGCGTCCTTCGAAGGTCTCGGGCGGGGCGAGGCGGGCGTACCAGGGCAGCTTCGCGGTGCGGGAGAGCTCGCTCCAGACGGCTCGCCGGACGTGTTTATGGTCCAGGTCGCAGAGTCTGCCGATGGCCGCCAGCGCCGCCCCGGTGCCGACCGTCCCGATCATGGGCGTCGTCACCCTCGGCATCCCGTACTCGTCCTGCAAATACAGCGTCGCAGACTCCCCGATCTCCCGGTACAAAAGCACGTTCACCCACCCGGACGTTATCCGCGAAAGCCCTCTCGCGCTCCCTCCGAGCGGAATTCGGGCGTTGACTTCCACCCCGATCAGGGCGAGCAGCCGCTCCACCTCCGCGTACTCAGCCGCCGCTCCCGGCCCGAAGACCGGCGGCCCGAAGAGGTTCACCGAAGGCCAGGGGCTCTTTGCCGTCCTCGCGACGTTCACCCGAACCAGGTCTTCGAGCGCGAGTTCCGCCGCCTCGGTCTCGTGAATATCCGGCGCCTCCCAGTCGCACGGGACGAGCCTGGGAACTCTCTTCGTCCCGGGGTTTTCGGGCAAAATGATCTCCGGCACTTCTTCGCCGGAGAGCAGGGCCGCTTCGGAACGAGTGAGAACGATGGTCTCGACCTCCGGGTTTCGCCGGACGACTCCGGCCATGTCCCGCGGCAGGTCCCCCGGAGAGTTGGTGTCCTCGGGGCGTTTCCAGACCGGGCTGAGGGTGACGGGCGGGGGGTATCCGTCTCGTTCCCAGGCTCCGTGGAGGGTGGAGAAGTACCCTTCTCCGGGGAGGGCGCGGAACACGGCGTGGACGCCCGCGATGCTGGTGGCTACCCGGAGTACGCCGTGGCTTCCCGGACCCTCGTAGACGCCGCGCAGTATCCTCATCACAGACCTATGGAGGAGTCGAGCAGCGTTGCCCGGTCGAAGGCGCGGGCAAATGTTTCCAGCACCCTTTGCGCCCCTGCGTAGCCGTGTACCCCGAGGCGTGTCAGGTCCTGGGTGGAGCGGCACAGGTGGCCGCGGGCGGTGAGCGGCGCGTGGAGGCCGGGGCTTGTGATCACGGCGTCGGGACGGGTCTTTTCTATGCGGCTCATCTGACCTCGCCAATCCGGCGCCTCGACGATGTCCACGTCCGGGCCGAGGGCCTGTATCTCCTCGGCGAGGAACCTCCGTTCGAGCCTCGGGGCTCCGACTTCGAGGACGACGGCCCCCGCGTCGGCGAGAAAGCGGGCGAGCGGAAGCTCCAATCCGGTGTCCCCGGCGAAGAAGATTCTTTTGCCCCGGATGCCGTTCCTCAACCGACTCAACTCTTCCCAGACCGAGCGGGCTTTTCGAAGCTCGCTCGCGCTCCCCCCGGCCTCCGCCGCGACGTCCTGGATAAAGCGCGCCGTCCCGTCCACCCCGATGGGCATGAGCGTCTCGACGACCTTCGCGCCGCGCTCGCGGGCGGCCTTCGCCGTCTCGGCGAGGTTCGGGTCCATCAGCGCGACCACCGTCCCTTCGCCCATGTCAGGCAACTCCCGAAGGCGCCTCGCGGGGACAAGCCCCGCCACCTTCAATCCCGCCCTCCCCAGCTCCGAAGCCAGCTCCCTGCCCGACGCCGGAGAGCCGAAGGCCCCCGCCAGCACCACCGGCATGAGCGCGGCGTCTTCGTCGGACCTGCCGCGCCCGAGGAGGCCGCGCAACGAGCGACTCTGCTTCTCCGATCTCTCCGTTTCTATGAGTTCGGAGGAGCTTTGCTCGGGACACATGGCGAGGAGGGAGGCCGCGGCCCGGTCTTCGAGGTCGGTGGAGAGCGCGCCCGGCGTCTCGTACGGCTCGTCCGGGTCTATGGATTCGACCGGGAGATCGAGCCTGCGCTCGGCGAGCCGGGCCTCGAAGTCGGCGTCCACCTCCAGCGCGGCGGCGGAGCGTCCCGAAACGATGAACGCGACTTCGAGGTTTCGGAACCCGGCGGCGGCCTCCACGACCCTGGACGCCACGTAGCCCTGTTCGGGCGGACTCTCCGGGTCGAGGACCATGAAGACCACCCTCGGGCTGCGCGGCGGCGGGTGGTATCCGGGTGAGGGAGGCGCCGGAAGAGACTGAACCAGAAACGCCTCCGAGCGCGTTCCGAGTACGATCACCATCGAGCCCGGCAGCATTTCGGCAAGGCTGTTGGCCGCGTGAAGCGGCGGCAGTACGTCAGGTATCCCCGATTCGTTGAGGATCGTCAAACGCGAACCCCTCCACTCTCCTCCATCAGCTCCGAGCCCTAGTTTAAGGCGTTGAGGGTGTCGAGCGCCAGTTCCATCATGTTATCCACGCCCTTTTGCAGCTCTTCGTCGCTGATGCGGACCACTTCTTCCGCGCCGATGGTGTCAGACACGGTGAGCAGACACCCCGCGTTAACGCCCTTCATCGCCGCGATCGTGAAGATGGCCGACGCCTCCATCTCGACCGCCAGAATCCCGAGGTTGCTCCACAGCTTCGCCGAGTCGCTCGTCGGGTCATAAAAGAGGTCCGAACTCACGATGGGACCCATGAACGTCCGACGCCCGGCGCTCTCGGCCGCATGATACGCCGCGTGGACGATCTCGAAGCTGGCCGCCGGAGCGTACGGGAGGCCCCGCGTTATGGACGAAACCGTCCCGTCCTGCGCGGTGGCCGCGGTCGCGATCACGAGGTCCCCAAGCCGCATCTCCCGGTTGTACCCGCCGCAAGTCCCGACGCGAAGCAGATTTTTGGCTCCTAGCTGGATGAGTTCCTCGGTCACGATGGACGCGCTCGGGCACCCCATCCCCGAGGTCTGCACCGAGACCGGCCTCCCCTTGTAAGTCCCGGTGTACCCGAGCATCCCGCGCTCCTCGCTCGCGAGTTTGGGATCATCGAAAAAGTTCTCCGCGATATACTTCGCCCTCCTCGGGTCGCCGGGCATCAGCACGTTCTCGGCGAAGTCTCCCTTTTCAGCGCGAATATGGACGGGCATTGGATCTCCCTTCGGTCGATCAGCCTTTAGCTTTCGCCTTTTGGACTGGTTCTGGATCACCGTCGCGGCCACCGTTGGACGAATACTCCGTGGAGGACTTTGCGGGGAGGTCAGCCCCTCGTTCGAGGAAAACTCCCACGTCGAAAGCCCTGCTAACGGCTAAAAGCTAATCGCTAACAGCTTTCTCACAGGCTGTCCAGAATAGCAGGAGGAGGCTCGACTGGCTCGTGTGTGAGAACGAGGGCTTCTTTTTTGAGCGCCTCCGCTTTTTTTACGTTGCGCGAACCGTAGAGGATGGCGACGGGTTGGCCGGCTTCGACTTCGTCCCCGGCCCGGATGAGGACCGCGACGCCCGCTCCGAAGTCTATTTCGTCGCCTTTCTTTTCCCGGCCCGCTCCGAGGATAAGGGCCGCGCGCCCGATGCCGAGCGCGTCGAAGCGCGAGATGTGGCCCGAACCCGGCGCGAGGATTTCTCGCGTCTCGTTCGAGACTTCGAGGTTTTCGAGGGCGTCCGGGTCTCCGCCCTGCGCCGCGACGAATTCCTCGAATTTCTCGTGGGCGGCGCCGGAGGAGAGGGCGTGGTCCACGGCCCGGTTCGGCTCCGGAACCCCTCTCAGTTCGAGAAGCTTCGTCGCGACGCGGCGGGCCATGTCCGCGAGGTCTTCCGGGGTGTCTTCTCCTCTCAGGAAAGCCACGCTCTCTCGCACTTCGAGGGCGTTGCCGACGGCGCGCCCCAAAGGGTTGTCCATGTCGGTGATGAGGGCGGAGGACCGGACGCCGAGGTCCTCGCTGAGTTTGACGAGGAGTTCGGCCAGTTCGCGGGCGTCTTCTGTGGTCTTCATGAACGCGCCGGAGCCGCATTTCACGTCGTAGAGGAGGTGGCCCGCGCCGGTGGCGGCTTTTTTGGAGACGATCGAGGAGCCGATGAGGGGGAGGGAATCCACGGTGCCCGTGGTGTCGCGCAGGGCGTAGATTGCTTTGTCCGCCGGGGCGAGTTCTCCGGCCTCGACTATCGCGAGCCCAACGTCTTCGACCTGGCGCCTGAACCGCTCGTCGGAGAGATCGACCGAGAAGCCGGGGATCGCCTCGAGCTTGTCTATGGTGCCGCCGGTGATGCCGAGCCCGCGTCCCGAGAGTTTGGCGACCGGAGATCCGCAGGCGGCTGCGATGGGCAAGGCCGTCAAACTCACCTTGTCCCCGACGCCGCCGGTGGAGTGTTTGTCCACGCAGTCGGGGAAGGAGTAGCGTTTCCCCGAGTCGGCCATGTTTTTCGTCAAAGCCAGGGTCTCCTCGTAGGACATCCCTTTTATGAAGATCGCCATGAGCAGCGAGGACATCTGGTAGTCCGGGACCTCCCCCGAAACGTAGCCCGAGACTACGGCGCTTATCTCCTCTTCCGAAAGTTCGCCGCCGAACTTCTTCTTTTCTATGGCGTCGAGGATGCTGCTCATTGGAAAAAACCCTTTCCGGGAAGGTTGCCTTTATCCACTCCGAGCCACGCCGCCGCCGTCGCCCCGATGTCCGAGAAGCCTTCGCGGATGCCGAGGTCGCGCGGTTCTACGCCGCCGATTACCAGGAGCGGGACTCTTTCTCTTGTGTGGTCCGTTCCCCGGAAAGTGGGATCGTTGCCGTGGTCGGCGGTGATGATCAGGAGGTCGTCGTCCGCTAGTTTGTTCAGAATCTCCGGCAACCTCTCGTCGAAACGCCTGAGGTTTTCGGCCATTCCTTCGGGGTCGCGGCGGTGGCCGTACTTCGCGTCGAAGTCCACGAGGTTGGCGAAGACGAGGCCGGAGTCCATTTCTCCGAGAGCTTCGAGGATCGCATCGACTTTCGCGGCGTCGTCGGGAGGGGCGGGGAGGTGGGTCGTGATCCCCCTGCCGTCGAAGATGTCCCGAATTTTGCCGACGGCGATCGTCTCGTGGCCGGCCTTCTTTATTTTGTCCAGGTACGTTTCATCGAAAGGTTCTATGCCGTAGTCGTGGCGGTTCTCGTTTTCGCGTTCGTAGGCTCCGGGCTTGCCGTGGTACGGGCGCGCGATCACGCGCTCGACGAGGATTCGTCCTTCGCCGATGAGCATTTTATGGGCTTTCCGGCAAGCTTCGTAAAGCTCTTCGAGGGGGATGAGGTCCGTGTTCGCCGCCACCTGAAAGACCGAGTCGGCGGAGGTGTAGAGGATCCAGGCTCCCGTCCTTTCTTGCTCCGCCCCGAGTTCTTCGATGATCCGTGTCCCGGAAGCGGGCCTGTTGCCGATGACCTTCCTCCCGGTCTCCCGCTCGAGGCGAGAAGTTGTCTCCTCCGGGAAACCTTCGGGATAGGTGGGAAGCGAGTCCTCCAGAACCAGCCCCATCATCTCCCAATGTCCGGCGAGGGTGGCTTTGGCGGCGGACTTCTCGGTCATGAGCCCGAAGGAAGCCATCGGCCTGTCCGTCGGCTCGATGCCTTCCAGCTCCAGAATGTTCCCGAGGCCGAGCTTCCCGAGGTTAGGAAGGTCGAGGCCGCCGACCGCCTTCGCGGTGCTTGCCAGCGTGTTCGCGCCTTCGTCGCCGAAATCCTTCGCGTCCGGGGCGTCTCCGGCGCCCACTCCGTCGAGGACTATGACTATGGAGCTCATGTTTTTCTCCCTTCGGTCGCGCTAACCGGTCGCAATGCTTTCACACGATCAACATCCCCGCGATGGCCGCGCTCATTAGGTTCGCGAGTGTCCCGGCAAGCACGGCTCTTATCCCCAAACTCGCTATGTCTGGTCTTCTTTCGGGGGCTATGCCGCCCAGGCCGCCGAGGAGGATGGCGAGCGAGCCGAAGTTGGCGAAGCCGGTGAGGGCGAAGGTGATGACGGCGGCGGACTTTTGGGAGAATTGATCTATCTGCGGCCCGAAGTCCGAGAAGGCGACGAACTCGTTGAGGATGAGCTTCTGCCCGAGGAAGCTGCCCGCTTCTATCGCCTCGTTCCACGGGACCCCGATGACGAACATGATCGGCGCGAAGACGTAGCCGAGTATCAGCTCGAAGGTGAGGTCGGGAAAGCCAAATAGGCCGCCCGCCGCCCCGAGCATGAGGTTGAGCAACGCGATGAGCGAGATGAACGCGATGAGCATGGCCCCCACGTTCAAGGCCAGCCAAAGCCCGTCCGAAGCCCCGGCGGCCGCCGCGTCTATGACGTTGCGGTGCCTAACGAGCCCCGGAGAGGCCGTCTCCGACGCCGCTTCGTTCTCATCGTCGTCGTTCGTTTCTTCGGCGGCGATGTCCTCCACCGGAGTGTCCGTCTCCGGCATGACCATCTTCGCCATGAGCAGAGCGCCAGGGGCGGCCATGAAGCTCGCGGCGATGAGGTATTCGAGCGGCGCGCCCAGCAGAGAGTACCCGACGAGGACCGAGCCCGCCACCGTCGAGAGGCCGCCGACCATCAC
>JBOHBL010000486.1:0-5277 GCA_050698295.1 Rubrobacteraceae bacterium
TCCCCACTCCCCACTCCCTATCTCCCTACTCCCTGGGAGCGACAGCGACCCTTGCGCCCTTAGCGTAATGGGGCTTTGGGAGGCGGGGAGGCATTTCCCTGCTGTTATAATCCGGCCACGCCAGAAGGGATTTCGGGAGTTGTTGAAGAGCGAGAGTGGTGGAATGGTAGACACGCTAGATTTAGGATCTAGTGCCGCAAGGCGTGCGGGTTCAAATCCCGCCTCTCGCACTAGAGTCCGAGGTTGAGAGAGAACTGGAGATCATGACGGCGAACATCGAGAAGCTGGAAGACAATAAGGTCAGGCTGGAGGTCGAGGTCACGCCGGAGCAAGTCCGCGAGGGCGTGGAGGCGAAGGTCCGGGAGTTGAGGAAGCAGGTCCGCATCCCCGGCTTCCGCCCCGGAAAGGCTCCCCGGCGCATGATCGAGAACCACGTCGGTCGCGATTACGTGTACATGGAAGCCCTTCAAGACGAACTCCCCGGCTGGTATTCGCAGGCCGTGGTCGACGCCGACCTCCGCCCGATAGACAGGCCCGAGATCCACTTCGACGATCCCCTCGACGAGAAGACGGGCTTCAAGTTCTCCGCGACCGTCGAGGTGCGCCCCCGGGCCACGCTCGGCGAATACAAGGGTCTCGAAGTCCCCAGGCGCGAGGTCGAGGCCGACGAGGAACAGGTCGAGAGCCAGCTCGAAGAGCTTCGTAGCCAGTTCGCCACGCTCGCGGCGGTCGAGGACCGTCCGGCGCAAGAGGGCGACTTCGTCATCATGGACTTCAAGGGCGAGAAGATGACCGGCGGGGAGCTTCCCGGCGGCGACGCCGAGGATTACATGCTCGAGATCGGCAAGGGCGAACTCCTCGAAGATTTCGAGAACAACCTCGTCGGGATGAACTCGGGCGAACGCAAACAGTTTGGCGTCACCTTCCCGATGGACTATGAGGAAGAGTCGCTTCACGGCCAGTCCGCGCTTTTCCGGGTTCATCTCAAGGAGATAAAAGAACGCGATCTCCCCGAACTCGACGAGGAGTTCGCCAAAGAGGCGAGCGAGTTCGAGACGCTCGACGAGTTGAAAGACGCCATCCGCGAGCAACTCCGGCAGAGGCTCGAACAGGAAGCCGAGGGCGAGTTCCGCAACCGGGTGCTCGACGCCGTCGCGCGGAATGCCGCCGCCGAGGCGCCGCGCGTCATGGTGCATGACAAGGCCGATGAAATGGTCAGGAGTTTCGAGCGAAACATCGAGGCGCAGGGCATGAAGGCCGAGCAGTACTACCAGATCGCCGGCGCGAGCCGCGAGGAGTTCGTCGAGCGCGTCCACCCCGAAGCCGAGGACACCGTGAAAAAGGAACTCGTCCTCGACGCGGTCGTGGCCGCCGAAGGCATCGAAGCCGACGAAGAAGAGCTGAACCACGAACTCGGCCACGTAGCCGAGGACACCGAACGTTCGGTCGAGGAGGTCACCGAGACCATGCGCGAGAACGGGACCTACGCGCTCCTTCAGGAAGAGATGGCCCGCGTGAAGGCCCTCGAATTCCTCGCCGAGAACGCGAAGGCCGTCCCGATGCCCGAAGAAGAGGACGAAGTCCCTGGAGCGGGTGAGGAACCCGAGGCCACCGTGGAAGCGAAAGTCGAGACAAAGACACAGACCACAGAAGGAGAAAAAGAGTGAGTCATCACGATCCGCAGGGCGTCATACCCTACGTCATAGAGCAGAGCCCGCGCGGCGAGCGCGCGATGGACATATATTCGCGCCTCCTCAAGGACCGCATCATCTTCCTCGGCACCCCGGTCGATGACCAGGTGGCGAATGCGATCATGGCGCAGCTACTCCACCTCGAGAGCGAGGATCCGGATCAGGACATAAACCTCTACATAAACTCGCCGGGCGGGTCGGTGACCGCGGGACTCGCGATCTTCGACACGATGCAGTTCGTCAAGCCCGACATCTCGACCACCGCTCTGGGCATGGCCGCCTCGATGGGGGCGTTCCTGCTCGCGGCGGGCGCGAAGGGCAAGAGGAACGCGCTTCCCAATACTCGCATCCTGCTGCACCAGCCGGCCGTTGGCGGGCTCGCCGGGCAGGCTTCGGATGTCGAGATACACGCGAGGGAGCTCATCGAGACCAAGCGTCGCCTCAACCAGATCCTCTCCGACAAGACCGGGCAGGAGTACGACAAGATCGAGCGCGACACCGACCGCGACTACATAATGGGGCCCGAAGAGGCAATCGAGTACGGCGTCATCGACAACATAGTGAGCAGTCACTAGAGGAGTGGAAGGGGAAACGGTTGATCGAAGCGAGCGAGGGGAAGAGGTAGCCGCATGAGAGACCCGTCCGATCAGTTGCAGTGTTCGTTCTGCGGGAAGAGCCAGCGTCAGGTCCGCAAGCTCATAGCCGGGCCGGGCGTGTATATCTGCGACGAGTGCATAGAACTCTGCAATGAGATCATCGACGAGGAGTTCTCCGGCCCCGAGGTCCTCAAAGACGACGACCTCCCCAAGCCACGCGAGATCAACCGCATCCTCAACGAGTACGTCATAGGCCAGGAGGAAGCGAAGAAAGTCCTGGCCGTCGCCGTCTACAACCACTACAAGCGCATCCAGATGGGCGTCGACTCCACCGACGGCACCGAACTCCAGAAATCCAACATCCTGATGGTCGGCCCTACAGGCTCCGGGAAGACCCTGCTGGCGCAAACCCTGGCTCGCATTCTGAACGTCCCATTCGCCATCGCGGACGCGACCGCGCTCACCGAAGCCGGCTACGTCGGAGAAGATGTCGAGAACATCCTCCTCAAGCTCATCCAGGCCGCCGACTTCGACGTGAAAAAGGCCGAGACCGGCATCATCTACATCGACGAAATAGACAAGGTCGCCCGCAAGTCGGACAACCCGTCCATAACGAGGGATGTCTCCGGCGAGGGTGTGCAGCAGGCGCTTTTGAAGATCCTGGAAGGGACGGTCGCGTCGGTTCCGCCGCAGGGCGGGCGCAAGCATCCGCACCAGGATTTCCTGCAGATCGACACGAAGAACGTCCTCTTTGTCTGCGGTGGAGCGTTCGGCGGGCTCGAAGAGGTCATACGCCAGCGCATCGGGAAACGGTCCATTGGTTTCGGGGGCGACGTGGACGACCGCCTCGAAGATGAGCGGGACGCTATTTTGCGCCACGTTCAGCCCGAGGATCTTTTGAAATACGGGCTCATCCCCGAGTTCGTCGGCAGGCTTCCGATCATCTCGACGTTGAGGAACCTGGAGGAGGAGGACCTCATCCGCATCCTCACCGAGCCGAAGAACGCGCTCGTGCGCCAGTACCGGCAGTTCTTCCGCTACGACAAGGTGGACCTGAACTTCACCGACGACGCCCTGTCGGCGGTCGCGGAACTCGCTCTGGAGCGGGGCACCGGAGCCCGCGGTCTGCGGAGCATCCTCGAATCCACGCTGCTGCCGACGATGTACGAGCTGCCGAGCCGCTCGGACGTATCGCAGTGCCTGGTGGACGCGGATACCGTGCGCGAAGGGGTAAAGCCGTCGCTCGTGACGGGCAACGGCTCCTCCAAGTACACGTACGACGAGGAAGAGACCGCATAAGTTCGCGCCGGCCGGGAGAACAATTGAGCAGAGCCTCCGAGATACCGAAAACCTACGATCCCCATGCCGTCGAAGGCCGGCTATACGAAGAATGGGAACGCGCCGGTCTCTTCGACGCCGACCCCAACCCAGACAAAGAGCCGTACTGCATAGTCATCCCGCCGCCCAACGTCACCGGCGCTCTCCACATGGGCCACGCCCTCAACGGCACCATTCAGGACACGTTGATACGGCGCGCCCGAATGAAAGGCTACGAGGCGTTGTGGCTTCCTGGTGTGGATCACGCCTCCATCGCCCTCCAGAACGTCGTCGAGCGTAAACTCAAGGCCGAAGAAGGCAAGACGAGGTGGGACCTCGGGCGCGAGGAGTTCGTCGAGAGGTGCCGCGTGTTCGCCGAAGAGTCGCGCTCGACCATCCTCGGCCAACTCAAACGCCTCGGCGCGTCGGTCGACTGGCGCAGACTCCGCTTCACGATGGACGACGCCTACATAGACGCCGTCCTCGAAGCCTTTATCCGACTCTACGACGACGGCCTCGTTTACAAGGGCAACCGCATAACCAACTGGTGTCCGAACGACCGCTCCGCCATAAGCGACCTCGAAGTCAACCACGAAGAGACGAACGGAAAACTCTACGGCATCCGCTATCCATTCGTGGACGGCAAAGGCTCCGGACCAGATGGCGAAGACTACGCCGAAGTTTTCTCGACGCGACCGGAAACGATGCTCGGAGACGTCGCTCTCGTCGTGAATCCCGATGACGAGAGATACACGGAACTCGTCGGGAGGAAGGTTCTCGTCCCGTTCGTGGAGCGCGAAATAGAAATCTTCGCCGACGACTACGTGGACCCGGAGTTCGGGACCGGAGTTTTGAAAGTCACCCCGGCCCACGACCCGAACGACTTCGAGATCGCCGAGCGAAAAGGCTTTGCGCCGGTGAATATTTTGAACCCGGACGGCTCGATAAACGAGAACGGAGCAAGGTTCGCCGGATTGGGCCGCGAGGACGCGAGGAAGGCCGTCGTTGTCGCCCTCGATTCCGAAGGTCTTCTCGGCAAGGTCGAAAACTACACGTTCCGGGTCGGGACGTGTGATCGGTGCGGGGCGGTCATCGAGCCGTGGCTCTCTGAGCAGTGGTGGATCTCGATGAAGCCGCTTGCGGAGCCGGCTATCGAGGCGTTGAAGAATGGCGAGATCACGGTCTATCCCGACTCGTGGCGCAGGGAAACCATCCGGTGGCTCGAAAATATTCACGACTGGAACGTTTCCCGCCAGCTCTGGTGGGGACATCGCATCCCGGTGTGGCACGGCCCCGACGGCGAGGTCGTCGCTTCCAAAGAGTCGCCGGGCGAGGGGTTCGAGCAGGAGTCCGACATCCTCGACACGTGGTTTTCGAGCGGTTTGTGGCCGTTCGCGACGCTCGGGTGGCCGGAGGAGAACGAGGACCTCGCGTATTTCTATCCGACGAGTTTGCTCTCGACGGCGCGTGAGATCATGTACCTTTGGGTCGCCCGCATGATCATGAACGGAATAAGTTTTAGAGGGAACATTCCATTCGAGAAGATAAATGTCCACTCCATCGTCCTCGCCGAGGACGGGACGAAGATGAGCAAGTCCAAGGGCAACACCATAGACCCGATAGACCTCTTCGACGAGTACGGCACCGACGCGGTCCGCTTCGGTCTCCTCTAC
>JBOHBL010000487.1:0-2320 GCA_050698295.1 Rubrobacteraceae bacterium
GAACCGGGACGCGCTCGACCAGGAGATAGAAAAAGTCTTCCAGAAAGTCCCGTCGGAAAACGTCCTCGCCCGTCTCGACGGGGCGAAGATCGCCAACGCCAGGCTCCGGGACGTGCGCGGTTTGCTCGAACATCCTCAGTTGAAGGAGAGGAACCGCTGGAGAGAGGTGGGTTCTCCGGCTGGAAAAATAGACGCCCTCATCCCCCCGGTCGCGATGGACGGCTACGAGCCGGTCATGGACCCAATCCCGAAAGCCGGAGAAAACACCGAACAAATACTCTCGGAACTCGGCTACGACGAAGAAGAGATAGCCAGGATACGGCGGTTTTAAAGGCTCACCAAGCGCCTCCAAACTGAGTTTAGTGGGTGCGGATCGACGCTTCCCTGGGGGCGCGGGGTTGAAGCCCGCGATGCACGGTCTCCCTCATGCGGGCAGGGTGCCCGCACCCCCAGAGAAGAAAGCCGTCGATCCAGCCTGGAACTGCTTAGCCTGCTCCCCCGCCACCGTCACCGCCTCCTCCGAAATCACCTCCGCCGTCGCCGGAGCCCCCGCCGTCGAACCATCCCCCCGAGGAAACGGACTCTCCGAGGCCGGTGAGGCCGGAGTCTATCGTCGAGGAGAGGTCTTCGAGGCCCCCGAGGACGCCGAGGTCGAGGTCGGGGAGGAAACCCTCGCCCCCCGCCTCTCCTCCCGAAACACCGGGGTAGATGCCGCCGTCTCCTTCTTCCTCATTCAATTGTTGAATGTCCGGTTGGAGGAACGGCATAAGCAGGATGGCGGGACCGATGAGGGTGAGGTAGTCGAGGGCTCGGTCGCGGTCGTTTACTACCCAATCTCCGAAACGGTCTTCACCGAGGCGCTTGCTCTGCTCCAGTTGCGCCTTCATCGCTTCGCCGGAATGGGTTAGTTCCCGGCGCGTGGTCGGGAAGAGACCGAGGATGCGACGTTCTTTCTTCTCGTAGAGACCGCGGTTTTCGAGGGAGGGCATCACCTCGTTCTCGACGTAGCCCTCCACGGAGCCGCACCTGTTCTCGATCTCGCCGAGGAGTCTCGATACCTCGATTCGCTCCTCGCCGTCGAAGCGGTCGGTGAAGGGTTCCAACACGACGCCGAGCGGACGCGGCGCGGTCTCTCGCCACTCCGAACCGCGCTCGAGTACGGTCCCTTCCTCCCTCTCGATGAGTTTCAGCACGTCGCGTGAGACGAGTTCCATCACGGCGAGCTTCAGCGCCTCGTTTCCCGCTCCCTTCGGACCGTTCAACAAAACGTGGGCCTCCGGAGCGGAGATTCCCAGTCGCTCCGAGGGCCATTCAAAGTCCCGGTCCATCAAAGATCACACCCTTTCTATAGCTCCGCCAACACCTCTTCATAAACTTCCAGTTCGTCCGCGGAGAAGAGGACGAAACGGACTTTTTTCAGGCTGGACAGGCTTTCCGCCGCACTCATCACGGTTTCGAGCGAGACCCTCGCGGCCTCTTCAAGCGGGTAGCCGAAGACTCCGGTCGAGATGGCGGGGAAGGCGATGGAGTGGAGTCCGTGTTCATCGGCGAGCCGCAGCGAATTTTCGTAGCAGTTCGCGAGGAGTTCGGCTTCGGGTTTGTCCCGACCGTGGACGGGGCCCAAAGCGTGGATGACGTGTTTGTTCGGAAGGTCGTGGGCGGCGGTGATGACGGCTTCTCCGGGAGATATCGGGGCGAGCGGGCGGCACTCTCTTTCGAGTCCCGGTCCGGCGGCGCGGTGGATCGCCCCGGCGACCCCGCCGCCGGGCATGAGTTCGGCGTTCGCGGCGTTGACGACGGCGTCGATGTCCGGCTGGTCGGCTATGTTTCCCTGGACCGCTTCGATCTCGACTCCCGAGATGGTCTTTTTCATCGCGCTCTCTCTTTCGAATAGACTTTTTCACCGCTTTTCCAGACGGCCTGAACCGAGAGGTCGGGGACGAGGACGGCGACGTCGGCGTCGTGGCCGCGGATGAGACGGCCTTTACGTTTTCCCTCCCCGACCAGCCTCGCCGGGGTGGACGAAACCATTCGCACAGCCTCCGCTACGGTGCATCCGGTGAAGGCGAGGATGTTCCGCAGGGCCTCGTTCATGGTCAGGACGCTGCCCGCGATCGCGCCGCTCCCGAGCTTCGGGACTCCGCCTTCGAGGTAGATGTTCCGGGTCGCGAGTTGGTACTGCCCGTCCCCCATCCCGGCGGCGGCGATGGAGTCGGTGACGAGGCAGACGCGGTCGGGTCCGAGCATCTTGAAGGCGAGAGCGGCCATCTCGGGGTGGACGTGGAGCCCGTCGGCGATGAGGCCGCAGACGACCCTCGGA
>JBOHBL010000488.1:0-2195 GCA_050698295.1 Rubrobacteraceae bacterium
ACGCGGCCTTCTCCAGCGTCCGCGGCTCGTCGCTGGCGGAATAAGTCGCCTCGTAGCCGAGGAGCCGTCCGAGTGGCGCTCCGAGCGCGAGACCTGTCCTTTGTATCCACGCGGGCGGGGAAGGGAGCCGCACGAGATCGAAGTTCTCGTCCATGATGACGGCGAGACGGAACGGGTTCGGCATGCCTTTTTTGTTCGTCTTGCCGTCGGCGGCGAGGCCGTACATTGTTTCCAGGAACGTCTCGAAGGCGAGCGCGGGCCGGACTTCGGTGCGAAAGCGAAGCTCGCCCTCGCCGACGTTGCGGAAGCGGTGCGGCGTACCCGGCTCGACCGTGACCACGTCGCCGGGGCGGGCGGCGACGATCTCCTTGTCCACCTTGAACTCGATCTCGCCCGCGAGAACTTCGAAGCGCTCGGACTGGCGGGGGTGGATGTGCTCGGCGGCGACGAAACCGTCCGGGGCGACGGTGACGTCTATGAGGACGAGTTCGCCGTTGGTTTCGGCGGCCGTTTTCAGGAACGTGACGCGCTCGCCGGTTACGGGGTTCTCTATGGTGTCTCCTGCGTGGATCATTGCTCGATGCCTCCTTAGCTCGACTTTGCTTACGAAAGCCAAAGTACGGCTAACCCGGTTGTAGAGGCATCGGCTGAAAGACAAATTATGGTGGTTTAGCGGTGGTTTATTCGGGGGTCGGAAGGGAGAAGAGCGCTTTTTCTACAGGGAGGACTCGTCTATGGAAGCAGTTTGAGATCCCGCGCGCGGGCGAGGGCTTCGGCGCGATTCTTCGCTCCGAGCTTGCGGTAAATGTTATTGACGTGGGCTTTGACGGTGCCGACCGCAACGAAGAGGTCGCGTGCGATCTCGGCGTTCGTCCGGCCCGAGGAAAGGAGAACGAGCACCTCCATCTCGCGCTCGCTGAGAGGGTCGTCGAGCGGCTGCGACGCCTCATTGCCCGGCTCCAATGCCGGAGCGTTGCTCCCCGGCAGTCCGCGCCGGTCGCGCTCCTGGAGGGCGTACGCCATCACGCCTTCTTCCATGCGGAGTTCGAGATGGCCTTTCTTGGCGAGCTCGTCGAGCATCTTCGAGGCTTCGTCCACTGTCAGCGAAGTTCTCATGGCGGCGGTGGTCGGTGTGATCCCACCCCGTTCGGCGAGGGCGTCCAACAACTCCCGCTCCATGCTCCTTTTGTCCGGCTTGCCGATCGCGGGGCGAGGCTTATTGAGGGCGGCGTATGCCAGCGGAGCCGCCAGCGCGAGAACCGGGATGATCCACCAAAAACTCGTGAGGGGAACTAGGATTGCGCATATCCAGCCGACAACGACGAGATACAAAACGGACTGCCAGTTGACCAACGAAGGCGAGTTTCGACCCGCGCCCTCGCTCCGCCGCGACGCTCCCCGACTCTCCTCTTCGGGTTGTTCCTTGTCTACGCGATCTTCCGCCATCGGCTCTGATTATAGCGGCTTGACTGGCGGCAACCTGCGCTGGTCAGCGTAGAGACGTGGCATGCCACGTCTCTCAAGCCGTCAACCAACCGCTGACGACATGCCGCCTCTCTTGCCGGACGAGGCGCGCCATCGGTTCCTGGGAGCGTATGTCTTCCGTCTACGCAACGTTCACCCGTCGCCTCAAGTTGCCACCTTCTCCTCCCAGTCGATGTGGTGGCGGTACAGCCAGGCGTGGGAGTCGGAGTTTGCGAAGCGCTTGAGCGCGAAGGGCATTATGAGGTCCCGGAACCGGCGGGCGATTGGGCCGGCGATTTTGCTGTTGCCGATCCGCCGCGAGTACGCGACGACCTTCTCCGCGCGCTCGCGGCGCAGTCGCTCGTACGCGGCGAAGGCTCGCCCGGTATCCGGGATGTCGCGCATGCACTTCGCGAGGACGAGGGCGTCCTCCATCGCCAGCGACGCGCCCTGACCGGCGCTCGGGGAGACGGCGTGCACGGCGTCGCCGATGAGGGCGACCGGCCCGCGGCGCCAGATCGAGGCCGTCGGTATGTCGTGGATCGGGTAGACGCCGATATCGCCCTCCGTGGCCTCGATGATCTCGCCGATGAAGTCCATGTCGCCCGAGAACAGGTCGAGCAACCGCCGCTTCCACTCATCCGACGGAGTGTCGGCCAGTTCCCGCCGGGAAGGCTCGCCGGGGCGGTGGAGGTTGGCGAACCAGTAGATTTCGCCGGACGGCTTGACGA
>JBOHBL010000489.1:0-2848 GCA_050698295.1 Rubrobacteraceae bacterium
AGGAGCCGGGTGTCGCCCGGCTCCTTTTTCGTGTCCGGGACTTTTTGCTCTGCTAACCTCCTTGGGATGAAAGAGCACGCGAACAGGACTTTCCGGGTCTCGACTGCGGCGTTCGTCTTGTTCTCCGTGATCGCCGGAGCGGGCCTGACTCATGGGATCGATTTGTGGATGATTCAGATCGCACAGACGAATCCCTCCGCAACCCTGGATGACTTCGGGAAGTTCGTCTCCTTTCTCGGAGACATCGAGGTCATAAGCGCGGCTTTCCTCGTTTTGTGCGCCGCGTTGTTTTTTTCGGACAGGAGGGTCCTGGCGGTTCGCCTGGTCATCGCTTATGTGGCGGCCGGTTTGCTGGAGCTGACGATGAAGTTCTTTCTCCCCGTGCCGCCGATACCCGACGAGGTCGGGCGAACGACGGACCCCTCGCCCATCATCGAGATCGCATACCCGTACCCGTATCCGAGTGGACACATGCTCCGCTCGGCGTTTCTGCTCGGGGTGATCTTCGTTCTGTGGCCGAACGGGATGGCGCGGACGGCGATCCTGGTTTTCCTCGCCTTTGTCGCGGCGTCGCGGATCTACCTCGGCGTGCACTGGCCCTCGGATTTGATCGGGGGGGCGCTGCTGGCGATGGCGGGCATCGCCTGGGCTTTCAGGAGCAAGAAAACGTGAGGGTCACCATCGTCGGCTCCGGTACCGTGGTCCCAACGGTCGAACGCCGCCAGAGCTGCGTCGTGATCGAGGCGGGAGGCGAAATGCTCGTCTTCGACCTCGGAAACGGGGCCGCGCGGGGCATGCTCCGCGTCGGCCTCGACCCGTTCGCGACCGATCGCGTCTTTTTCACCCACTTCCATCCTGACCACACCTCGGACATACCCTCGCTCCTCTTTTCGATGAAGTACGGGATGACCGAAGAACGGACGAACCCGCTCCACGTCACAGGCCCACAGCCGTTCGAGGATTTCTGGGACTCGTTCAAAACCGTTTATCGAAGCTGGATGGAACCCGACTTCCCGGTCGAGGTTTCCGAGCTTCCGGTAGAGCCGGGCCACACGATGGAGCTTCCCGGCGGAACCCTCTCATGGACTCCGGCAAACCACCGTTCCGAGAGCCTCGCATACCGGCTGGACACGGAGAACGGCGCTTTCGTCTACACGGGCGACACCGAGTACAGCGAATCCGTCGTCGAACTGGCGCGAGGAGCCCACACCCTCCTCATCGAATGCTCCTTCCCGGACAGCTCCCCGGTCGCGGGCCACCTCACGCCCTCGTCGGCGGCGAGGATGGCCTCCGAAGCCGGGGTCGAGCGCGTCGTCCTGACGCACCTCTTCCCGCTGGTCCTCGAACTCGACCTCGTCTCGGAGGTTGGGAAGGTCTTCGACGGAGAAGTCGTCATCGCCGAAGACGGGATGGGGCTGGAAATCCAAACCTGAGACCTGATGCCTGTAGCCTTATTTCGCGCAGCTCTCGCAGACTCCGTGGAGTGTGATCTCATGCCACTCCGTTACGAATCCGGTCTCCCGCTCGACCTGCAACGCGAGGTACTCCATCAATTCCTCGTCGAACTCGACGACCGCGCCGCAATTTTCGCACCGGGCGCGCTGATGCACTTTATTTGTCGCCGACTCGTAGCGGGCGTACCCTTCCCCGAAGTCCCGCTTCCTGGCGACGCCCAACTCCGTCAACAGATCCAGCGTCCGATACACCGTCGAAAGCCCGAGCTCCGGATGATCTCCTTTCACCCGGTCGTAGATCTCCTCCGCCGACGAATGGCTCACCCCCTCCAACTCGCGCGCGATCACACGCCGCTGGTTCGTCAGCCTGTAACCCTTGCTCCTGAGTAACTGCTCAAACTCCACCATGAAAGATAGTCTATCCTCGCCCGGCGTCAGGATCAAGAATCACTCTTAGATGGGAAAAGGATGATGAGCAGAAAAACGACCTCTCACTTCTTCCTCTCCGTGTCGAAAGTCTTCCTTCTTCCGCCGGGCCACCAGTTCCAGTCGCCTAAAATACGCATGGTGGCGGGAACGAGGAGGACACGGATTATGGTCGCGTCCACGAAGACGGCGACGGCCAGTCCGAGGCCGACGGCTTTGGTGAGGATGATCCCGGTAAAGGCGAAAGCGCCGGTGACGACTATTATGATCGCCGCGGCGGAGGTGATGATACCGGCGGTCGAAGTGAGCCCTTTGGCGACGCTCGCGGTGTTCGAGTCGCCGTTTTCGTAGGCTTCGCGCATCCGGGAGAGGAGGAACACCTCGTAGTCCATCGAGACGCCGAAGATGGTGCAGAACATCAAAATGGGCAACGTGGCGTCCACGAAACCGAGCGGGGTGAAGTCGAGGATGCCGGAGAAGTTCCCGTCCTGAAAGACGAAGACTATCGCCCCGAAGCTCGCGGTGAGGCTCAGGACGTTCACGAAGACGGCCTTGAGCGGGATGAACACCGAACGGAACGTGATGAGCAGCACCATGTAGGTCACCCCGAGGACGAACGCCGCCGCGTACGGAGCCTGCCCGTAGAGGTTCTCTATAAAGTCGTTCTGCCCCGCCGAGAGACCGCCGACGAGGAAGCCCACGCCCTCCGGCGAGTTCACGGAGCGCGTTTCCCGGACAGTCTCGTATGCCGCCTGAGAATACGGGTTCGCCTCCGTCGTCGCCTGGAGGAGCGCGCGGTCGCCCGAAACGTAGGAATCGCGCGCGCCCCGGATCCCCTCCGAGTCGCGTATCTCGGGGATGTCGAGTACCGCGGCGACCCCTTCCGGCGTCACCTCGCCATCGGCGGAGACACCCTCCGGAAGTTCGGGCAGCTCCGCTCGAAGCTCCTCTTCGGCCCGGTTCTCGGC
>JBOHBL010000490.1:0-7231 GCA_050698295.1 Rubrobacteraceae bacterium
CATAGACCTCTCCAAGAACCATGTCCTCTCCGGCCCCATCGCCATCGAGGGCGCCGAGCCGGGCGACATCCTGGTCGTTGACATTCTGGACATGGGGCCGTTCGTGCCGGAGAAGAACGCGCCGGACGACATCGCCGGAGAGGGCTGGGGCTACACCGGAATCTTCGCCCGCGAGAACGGAGGCGGATTTCTCACCGACCACTTCCCGGAGGCGCAGAAGGCTATCTGGGACTTCCACGGCATCTTCGCCACCAGCCGCCACATCCCCGGTGTGCGCTTCGCCGGTATCGGGCACCCCGGCCTCTTCGGGTGCGCCCCGTCCCACGACCTCCTCGCCGAGTGGAACCGTCGCGAACAAGCTCTCATAGACACCAACCCCGACCGCGTCCCGCCGCTCGCGCTCCCGCCCGAGCCGGAGAACGCATTGTTCGGCACGCTGCCGGACTCCGAGTATGATCGGGTAGCCGCCGAGGCGTGCCGGACGGTGCCGCCGCGGGAGCATTGCGGCAACGTGGACATCAAGAACTTCTCGCGCGGCGCGAGGACGTATCTGCCGGTGTACGTGGAGGGGGGCAACTTCTCCGTTGGGGACCTGCACTTCTCGCAGGGGGATGGGGAGATCTCCTTCTGCGGCGCGATCGAGATGGGGGGTTGGATCGAGTTCGGCGTGGACCTCATAAAAGGCGGCGTCGCGAAATACGGTATGAACATGCCCTTCTTCAAACCCGGCCCGGTCGAGCCGCGCTACTCGGAGTTCCTGTGCTTCATCGGCATCTCGGTGGACGAAGACGGCAACAACCACTACATGGACGCCACCGTGGCATATCGCCAGGCGTGTCTCAACGCCATCGACTACCTGAGCAGACAGGGATACACCCGCGAGCAGGCGTATCTATTGCTGTCCGCCGCTCCCATCGAGGCGCGTTTCTCCGGCATGGTGGACATCCCCAACGCCTGCGCCACGCTGTACATACCGACCGAGATCTTCGACTTCGACATCTGGCCCTCCGACGAGGACCTCGTTACGCGAGACCTCGGCAGCCAGGCTTCGACCACCTGATACCGGATCCGGGCGGGCAGTTCCGTACTCGGCGGATTCGGGAGTCGGGAGGTCGCGTCTGAGAGGGAGGAGGTGGAGGAGTGGAGGAGTCGGGAAAGGAAAATACGACTCCTCGACTCCTCCACTCCTCCGGGAGCGACAGCGACCTTTCGGGAAGCGATAGAGCGGATTCGGTATGAGGCGGATCTCCGGCGGCGCGGGAAGCTAAGCTCTCGGAAGGATGCTTTCTATGACAGCTTTCGTGTCAGGATGGGGTAGAGATCCGGTTCTACGGCGTTTTCGGGCACGGTCTTTTCGACCGTGATCCTCGCTTCGCGGCCTTTGAATTCGATGGTCGAGATGTGATTGTCGAACCACGGTTCGTCGTGGAGGAGGTTCCAGCGGACTTTCGTCTCCTCGACTCCGGCGAGCCGGGCGAGGGATTTTCCGACGAACTCTCCGAACCCCGTCCAGCCGGAGCGGAGGGCGACTCTTTCCGGGAGACCGAGGGGGTTCCTTATCGGGGAGCCGACGGCCTGGTGAACGGGGATGAGCGTTCCGTCTCCGAGGTCTATCTCCGTGAGGTAACCGTGATGCACGTCGCCGGAGAGCACGGTGACGGAGGCTGGTGGTTTCCCATTGGAACGCTCACCCGATGCCACGGAACGCAGCAACTCCGCGAGGGCTTCGAAGGAATCGTAAAAAGCGGGCCAGTGTTCGAGATCGGCGGCCTGGCGGACGACCTCGGCTGCCTTCGCCGCTTGCTTTCCCCACGCTCCGGCGCAGACGGCTTCGCTGGCGGCTTCGAAGTGGTGGAGGCCGGGGGCGAGGATGAATGGGAGTGAGGTCCCGAAGAGGAGGTGGTCGAAATCCCCGGTGGCCTGGTCCTCGATCCAACGCCACTCGGTCTCGTCGATCATGGAGCGGTTTCCTTCTTGCAAGACTCGTCCAGCTCTCGAATCCATGACGATCAGCCGCGCTCTTCCGAAGTCGCGGTGGAAGCTCCAGCGGCTGCGGCCGACCTCGCGGTCGGCGGTATAGGCGAACTCGCGCAGGACGCGGGTGGGGTCGTCGGAGTTGGAGACCTCGTTGAAGATCGGGTCTTCATCGAGTTCGCGGGGGGACAAATTGCCGAGGTGCTGGTAGATCCAGTACGACATGAACGCCCCGACGATGCGCTCTTCCCACCACGTTTTGTTGCGTATCTTTTCGACCCACGCCTCGGAGATGTTCCAGTCGTCGTTGACGTCGTGGTCGTCGAAGATCATGACCGAAGGGACGGTCGAGAGCAGCCACCTTATCACCGGGTCTTTCCACGAGTCCCAGTAGAGGCGGGTGTATTCCTCGAAGTCGGCTATGTCCTCTCCGGGCGGTTCTTCGGGGTCCCTTCTCGAACGTATAAACTCTTCCGTCCCCGGAGAGACTTCGTCCGCATATATTTGATCTCCGAGAAGTAAAAGCGCGTCGGGCCAGTTTTCGAGATCCTCTTTCATCATCCTGAGCGCGAGGGCGTAGAGCGCATCCCGCTCGTGGCCGTCGGAGTTCATGTCGGGACTGAGCGTGTACGGCGGTTCGTGCGGCGCGGAGACGCGGCAGGACCCGAAAGCCAGCCTGAACTCTTCGACCGAAGAGACCGTTTGAATAACGGACGGCGGAAACTCCGAGCCTTCCTCCGGCCAGACCTTCTCCCCATCGAGGAAGACTTCGTACTCGTAGACCCTGCCCGGTTCGAGGTCCGTGAGTCGGGCGAGGGCGTAGTGATGTCCCTCGACCTCGAAGGTGGGACAGCGGTGCGAAAAGTCTCCGGCTCGAACCTTCACCTCGCAGGAGGCGTCCGTCTCGACCCAGATGGTGGCGTTGTTGGCTCCGGCGTAGCGGAGGAGGGGGCCGAGGATGAGTTTGTCATTCATGGACGGGTTCTTACCCCGATCCCCACGTTTCACTCAAGGAGAGATCGCGCATGAAACCGGCCACGGTGGTCTGCTCCAGGCGCTCCCGGTCGAGACACAAGCTCGCGATGCCCTCGACCCGCTCCGCCGGAAACCTCGCGCCCAGGTTCCGCTCGAACTTCTCCTCCAGCAACGGAAAGCCCTCGGCCCGACGCCTCCGGTGTCCTGCGGGGTACTCGACTTCGATCTTCTCAGTCTCTTCGCCACTCTCGAAACGAACCCGGACGGCGTTCGCGACGGAGCGTTTGTCCGGGTCGAGGCAATCGCGGCTGTAGCGTTCGTCCTCGACGACCTTCATCCTGTCGCGTAGCGCGTCTATGCGCGGGTCGGCGGCGACTTTGTCCTCGTAGTGATCGGAGGTCAAATCGCCGTGGATGAGGGCGACGGCGACGATGTACTGCAAGCAATGGTCCCGGTCGGCGGGGTTGCGAAGGGGACCGCGTTTGTCGATTATGCGGATCGCCGGTGCCTGCGTGGCGATATCGACCTCCTCGATCTCTTCGAGCCTGTCTCTGACTTCGGAATGCAACTCCATCGCGGCCTCGGTGGCTGTCTGCGCGTGAAACTCCGCCGGGAATGAGACTTTGAAGAGTACGTTCTCCATCACGTACGAGCCGAACGGTCGCGCCAGCGAGAGAGGCTTTCCTCCCATGAACACTTCCTCGAAGCCCCACGTTTTCGCGCTCAGGGCGGTGGGATAGCCGGGTTCTCCGTTTGCCGCCATCAGAGCGTGCCAGACCCCGCGGCTCGTCGCGTCTCCGGCGGCCCAGGATTTGCGGGGTCCGGTGTTCGGGGCCTGGCGGTAGGTTCTCAATGCGCCTCCGTCGAGGAAGGCGTTCGAGACGGCGTTCGCTATCTCCTGTTTGCCTCCACCCAGCATCCCGGAGACGACGGCGGCGGTCGCTATCCGGACGAGGAGGATGTGATCCAGGCCGGCGCCGTTGAAGCTGTTTTCGAGCGCGAGGACGCCCTGTATCTCATACGCTTTGATCGCCGCCGTGAGGACGTCGCGAACCGTCATCGGAGTTCCCGACCGATTCAAATAATCCGCGACCGCCAAAATGCCGCCGAAGTTGTCCGAAGGGTGTCCCCACTCGGCGGCGAGCCAGGTGTCGTTGTAGTCGAGCCAGCGTATGGCGGCCCCGATGCAGAACGCCGCCCGTACCGGATCGAGTTCGAGGTCCGTCCCCGGAACCCTCGCTCCTCCCGGAAGCGTCGCGCCCGGCACGAGTGGCCCCATGCGCTTCGCGCACTCCGGGTAGTGGAGGGCGAGCATCGCGCATCCGATGGAGTCCATCAGGCAGTAGCGGGCCGTATCGTACGCTTCGTCGCTCTCGATCTCGTGATCCGAGACGTAGTCGGCGATGTCTACCAGGAGCGGGTCTGGCTTCATCGTACTATTCTCGAGTACTGCGCGTAATCGCGCTTGAAGTGATCGCAACGATCTCGCTTCCGCCAACGTCACAATGATTCTTGTTCATCAGTCCCTATTTCGCAAGTTACGGAGCGATTATCGTGTTTACCATCTTCCGAGTAGCAAGCGCGCGGATGAGGCTGGATCTGGGAGGGACCACGGGCGCTCTGATCATGTCCTGAAAACCTAGAGCTGACGAGGCTCCCGGTGGACGGATAGGACCGGAGAAGAGGTCCCCTTGCTTCAACTCGGCTACACCTTCGCGTCCAGGCTGATAGGCGTTCCCATACGAGAAAGACAAGATGTTGACCTCCGACGTTTGATTTGAAGAGAATCGCTGAAGATCTAGCGCCGTCGAAGATGAGATGTAATCAGCCAATACGTCTTGCAGAATCCAGATCGTTTTACCGCCCCACTTTACGCCCGCCTCAGCCTTTACTATGAGCTGGCTCACCATCCTCGCCCATACCTGACGATAGTTGATGCCGGGACCGTTGTGTCCAGCCACCCCATTCAATATAGCGTCCTCGAAGGCTTGGGGTATGGTGGTCCTGTTTCTCTTGTTTCCGCTCGATGTGCTGGAGGTCATTATTTCAACTACCAATGGTTCTCCTTGCGGGAAGTCTTCCACATGCTCTATTCCGTCTCTCCACGAAAAAGAGAAGCCCGCGTTCACAAGTCTGGGACGCATCCTGCTCCATTGTTCTCCGGCGTTTCGTTCGATCGCGCTCTGCTCGATTCTTCCAACCGGCATCACCACGTAGTCAAACGTGTAGCCGAAAGACTTGCGGTCGCGTCCCGCGCCGGTTTCGTATTTGACCTTCACCTCCGACCATACGCCGAGCTTCATTCCAGATCGAAACCCGGAGTGATCAATGAGCATGGATTCCGCGAAGCCTTGATGGGCGCGCGTTCCCATGCCCTCTCTGCCAAGAACAAGAAGACGCCGAGGACAAACTATCCACGGGCGCTGTTCTTCTCGCGATTGGATCGAGCATACGCCCGAAGGAACTGTTGTTCTCCCCTTGAAATAACTCTTCAGTTCGTCGCTGTATCTGAGATCGTCGAGGTCTATCTGGGATAGGTAGCGGTTGCCGCCACCATCGCAATCGCAGCCCATGAACGGACAACGCGCCGCTTTTCTGTTGGCCTCGGCTTCTCGCGACCTATCGTCTACGCGATACCCGAAGATTTCGAAAAGCTTTGGCATGCGAGCGTCCTTTCGATCTCCCGCGCGATCACCCGAGCGACAGGTGGCGGCACGGAGTTGGCTATTTGTCTGTGTTGGTCGAGATAGCGATAGCTGCCGGATCGCCCACGTATCGGTCCTTTCAGCAGGTAATCGTCAGGATAACCGTGAATCCGCATGTACTCGCGCGGCGTCAGATATCTATCCTCAGTCGGATGGAAGAATATCTCTCCGCCGCGAAGCGTATTTGCGGGTTTGTGACGAGCTACTCTCAAGAACCTCGTGGTGTCCTTCTTGGTGAGCTTTCCGAGTTGCTTCTTGGGCAGATGCCTCTGCGCCGCCAGAAAAGATCCCTCGGGAACGCCATGAATCCTGTACCGGTCCCCGGCGGGTGTTACATCGATGTGGCTATCTTCCCTGGCTTCGCCACCACCTTTGAGCGACGGTTGATCCAGATCGTTAATGGCTTCTCCTACGGTGACGTAAGGTTGAAGCGGAAAGAGCGAAGCTGTCTCTTGGGCCGATCCGTGAGTGGGAGAGGGAAACTCGAAACCGTTTGGTTTTTCGACGGCGACGATGAACACGCGCTTCCTCATTTGAGGAACACCGTAATCGGCGGAGCTTACGACTTTCCATTTCGGCGCGTATCCGAGCTTGTCCAGATCAGAGAGCAACATCTGCAATACTTCTCCTCGCTGCCCCTGTTTGTCCTTCGCGCTCAAAAGGCCCGTCACCTGTTCTATGAAAATCGCTTTGGGCCGAAACATCTCCGCGAAGCGGACCATCTGGAACAGAAGAAGCCCGCGCTCATCTTTCAAAGCTCCCAACTTGCCGATCTGAGAGAAAGATTGACATGGCGGTCCGCCGCAAAGAAGATCCAACTCGCCGGGATCCAACCCCAATTCGCTCATCAGGTTTGGCGGTTCAACTTTTCGGATGTCCGCTTCGATAACCCTGGTCGCAGGATTATATCGGGAAGTAGAGGCGCGCAACGTCTCGCAGCAGTACGGGTCAACCTCGAGGCAGGCGAGTATCTCGAAACCCGCCTGAGAAACGCCTATGTCTAAGCCTCCCGCCCCGGAAAACAGGGACAACGCCACGCGTCTCAACCGCTCCATCTCCTTACGCAACCTTCCGGCGCATGACAACTGTACTCTTCGTCCACGCGTCTAAAATACATTACCAGAGCCGAGAAGGTCACACCGAATCCGGGTAAATAGTTCCTTGCGATGCGGCGCGTTCCTTTGTAGAGACGTAGCATGCTACGTCGGCGTCTTCACTATTCTTCGCCGACGTTCGGGCCGGAGGAGCGGAAGCTGGAGAGGAGGGGGAGCAGGAGGACGGCCACGGCCAGAAGCAGGATGATGAGCGAGAGCGGGCGCGTCACGAAGACCGAGAGGTCGCCCTGGCTGATCGCGATGGCCCGCCTAAACTGCGTCTCCATCAACGGCCCGAGGATGGCTCCGAGTATGGCGGGCGCGACCGGGAAGTCGAACTTCCGCATGAAGAAGCCCGCGACGCCAACGGCGTACATTATGAGGAGTTCGGTGAGGCTGTTCGAGGCGCTGTAGACTCCGAGGGTCCCGATCACGAGGATGCCCGCAAAGAGGATCTCCCTCGGGATGTCGAGGATCTTGACC
>JBOHBL010000491.1:0-1965 GCA_050698295.1 Rubrobacteraceae bacterium
GGATGCGCTTGCACCCGTGCCAGGCGACCTTCTCCGGCTCTTCGAGCCACGTCTCGTAGCGGTTGCGGGCCGCGTCGATGGCGGCTTTCGGGTCTTCGATGGGCGTTCCGTGTCCGGAGCAGGCCCACGCTATCTTGAGCCTCGCCAGCTTTTCGAGCGATTCGATGGCGCGTTGGATCGCCCCTGCCCCTTCCCGAAACGGGTTGATCCACGCCACATCGTCCGGGTGGAAGAGGTCGCCGCCGATCAGGACCCGTTCCTCGGGGGAGTACAGCGAGATGTGGCCGAGGGTGTGTCCGGGGGTTTCCACCACCGTCAGTCGGTTGCCGCCGGCTTCGATCCGATCCCCCTCCGAGAGGGGTCTCGTCACCCGGTAAGGCTCCACCGGCTGCCTGAGCCACTCCGCCGCGCAGGCCTCCCGGTCTCGCCGGTTCACCAAACTCGCCTCCCAGCGGTGCGCCGCTATCGGGATGTCGTATTCCGTCTGGAGCGCGAAGTTCCCGCCCGCGTGGTCGCAGTGGTAGTGGGTGTTGACGATCAGGGTGATGGACTCCGGCGGGAAGCCGGCCTCCTTGAGCAAATACCTCGTCTCTGAGACGTCGCCGCCGAAACCGGAGTCGATCAATACCGGACGCTCCCCACCAACGACGACCATGTTCGCGCTCGGGAAACTCCTCTGGAAAAAGACGAACGGCTCCGGCGCGCTCATGGGCCTGCCCGCGAAGCCCAGCCGAGGGCTTTCTCCAGCCGGTCGTCTCCCCAGAAAAGCTCGTCCCCAACGACGAAGCTCGGCGCCCCGAAGATGCCGAGTTCCACCGCGAGTTCGGTTTGGTCCCGCAGCTCTTGCTTGTTCTCCGGGTCCTGAGAACGCTCGATCAACGTCGCGCCTGGCAGGCCGAGAGACTCCAGAACACCTTCGATCACAGCCCTGTCCGAGATGTCTCTGTCCTCGGCGAAGTTGGCAACAAAAACCAACCTTGCGAACTCCGGCATCCAGGTTTCGTTCTTCGCCAGGTTCGCCACGCGGGCGGCGAGCAGGCCGTTTCTCGGAAAGACGGACGGTTTCTCGAACGGGACGCCGAGTTCTTTGCAGCGTCGTTGCACGTCGCGCCACATGTAGCGGCCCTTCGCCGGGTAGATGTTGAAAGGAGAGTTGTCCCAGCCCTGGGCGGAGAAGATCGGGCCTAGAAGGAACGGCTTCCACGAGACCTCGACGTCCGCTCCGGCGGCCAGGCCCTCGATCCTGGCCGCCGACAGGTGCGAGTAGGTGCTGCCGAATTCGAACCAGAACTCCAGCTTTGGGCCGTCCGCCATCCTAACTGTGCAACACCTCCACCAATTCTTTAACGGCGCCGGCGCTGTCTTTGAGGTCGGAGAGTTCGTCGTCGGCGAGGTCGAGTTCGATGACCTCCTCGATGCCGGAGGCCCCAAGCTTCACCGGGACGCCGACGAAGAGGTCGTTGAGGCCGTACTCGCCCTGCAAATACGCGGCGCACGGGAGGATGCGCTTCTGGTCGAGCAGGATGGAATCGACCATCTCCACCGAAGCCGCCGACGGAGCGTAGAACGCGCTGCCGCTTTGCAAAAGGCCGACGATCTCCGCCCCGCCATCGCGGGTGCGCTGGACGATGGCATCCACCCTGTCTTTGGGGAGCAATTTCGTGATCGGGACTCCTCCGACGGTCGCCATGCTCGGTAGCGGCACCATCGTGTCGCCGTGACCGCCGAGCACGACCGCGCTCACGTCGCGCACGGAGACCCCGAGTTCCTGGGCGATGAACGTCCGGTAGCGGGCGGTGTCCAGAATTCCGGCCATCCCGACGACTCGCTCGCGGGGGAAGCCGCTCGTCTCCATCGCGACGTGGCACATCGCATCCAGGGGGTTCGCGACGATGACGAGTATCGTCTCGGGCGAGTGCTTGACGATCTCCCCGGTGACGCTGCCGACGATGTTCTGGTTGGTCT
>JBOHBL010000492.1:0-1419 GCA_050698295.1 Rubrobacteraceae bacterium
GATAGTCAACAACGCGGCCCCCTCTCGTATTTCGAGGTGGGTCGCGTCGAGTGGCTGCGCGCCGCTCGCTTCGACGATGAGCTGGTTATTCGAGTGAATCTCACGGACCTTCGCCGCGTCTCGCTCCGCTTCGAGTACGAGGTCCTTCGCGGCGAGGAACTCATTGCTACGGGGCACACCCGGCACGGGTGCGTAAAGCTCGAAGACGGGAAGCCGGCTCCCATTCCCGAAGGGTTATTCAAAGCGAACCTCAAAAAGTCGCCTCCATTGTGATCCAGGCTGCAAGCGACCAGCGTAAACGATGCAGTCAAGCCGGCTTTGATCGATCGGGGCTGCGAAGCGGTAGGGGAAGCTCGGCGCAATTGCGACCCGTCGGATGCGCGGGTCTTCGAGGAAAGGGGTCATGCATGCACGAGGTCGAGAGAACCGCCGTCGTCGAGGAGGCGAGGCAGAGTTTATCCAGAAAGAGGTTCCTGCTCGGCGCGGCGGGGATTCTCGGAGGCGGAGCTTTGATGGCGGCGCTCCCGAACACTGCGAGGGCGCACGAGACCGACCCGAACGTGACGGACGAGGACATCCTCAACTACGCGCTCACGCTGGAGCACCTCGAAGCTATTTTCTACGTCGAGGGGCTGAAGAAGTTCAACCGGGCCGACTTCAAGAAGATGAACTTCTCGAATGAGATCCGCAAGAACCTCGAGCGCATCCGCGACCACGAGGTCGAGCACGTGGATACGCTCATAGCCGTCATCGAAGACCCGAACGGCGTAGACGGCGAGGCCGTGCCTCCCGCTGACGAATATGATTTCAGTCCCGGTTTCGCGAGCGTCAGGAAGTTCATCCAGGTCGCGCAGCTCCTCGAAAACACGGGCGTCTCGGCCTATACCGGGGCGATAGCCCACGTCAACGCCGCGGGACTTTTGACCGCGGGATCTACCATAGCCACCGTCGAGGCGCGCCACGCCTCATACCTCAACCTCATCAACGACGACGTGCCGTTCCCGGCCGCCTTCGATACCCCCGAGACGCCGCGGGACATCTGCCAGCTCGTCGATGATCGGTTCATCGTCAGCGCGCCGACACCTTACGGTCCGTACCCGAGCCTCGAAGCGTTTTGCGCCATGCTCCCCGACAGCCTCCAGCCCGCGACCAACACATAAACGCCTCGAAGTCGTCATTCGCGGACGCCCGAAGTTTTCTGGGCGTCCGCTTTTTCCGTCGGTGAGGGAAACTAAATCCGCTCGATGATCGTCGCGGTCGCCATCCCATGACCTATGCACATGACTTGAAGCCCGATGTGCCCGTCGGTGGCTTCGAGACCTGCGACGAGCTTGCTCATCAGCCCGCCGCCCGTGGCCCCCAGCGGGTGTCCGTGAGCTATGGCTCCTCCCCACGGGTTGACTTTGTCCATGTCGGGCT
>JBOHBL010000493.1:0-2722 GCA_050698295.1 Rubrobacteraceae bacterium
CTCCATCATCCAGAATGCCGGGCAGACATGCGCCGCCGGGTCGCGGCTGTTGGTGGATCGGAGGGTGCACGACGAGGTGGTAGACGCCGTCGCTGGGAAGTTTGAGGGGATCACCATCGGAGCGGGCCTCGACGACCCGGACCTTGGCCCGATCATCTCCAGGGAGCAACTCGAGCGCGTGGACGGCTACGTCCAGTCCGGCAAAGGGGAGGCGAACCTGCTGGCGGGCGGAAACGTCCCGAGCGAAGACCGGCTGCGGGGCGGCTTCTTCTTCGAGCCGACCCTTTTCGGCGGGGTCTCGCCCGGAGACAGGCTCGCCCGGGAAGAGGTATTCGGTCCCGTGCTCGTCGCGACGGGCTTCGACGGCCTCGAAGAAGCCGCCGAAATCGCCAACGGCACAGACTATGGTCTCGTTGCCGCAGTGTGGACCCGCGACGTCGGGAAGGCGCACTGGCTCGCGAAAGAGCTGAGATCCGGACAGGTATTCGTAAACACCTACGGCGCGGGCGGAGGCGTCGAGCTCCCCTTCGGAGGGTTCAAGAAGAGCGGACACGGCCGGGAGAAAGGCTACGAAGCCCTCTTCGGGTATTCGCAAGTCAAGACCGTTGCCATCAAATACGGCACGTGAAAACGCCCAACGCGCCTACAGATTTCCGATGCGGCTCACGGTGTCGCCGCCGGAGAGCCGCCTTTCATGCGTCGAGCACCACGTCCGACAATGGGCTGCCAATGCATATGAGACGGTAGCCTTGCTCGAGCTCCTCGTCGGAGATGGCGAAGGCCATGTCCTGGTCGATCTCCCCTTCGAGACACATCTGCCGGCACGTTACGCACGTCCCGCTCCGACAGTCATACGGTAATGTCATGCCTTCCTCTTCGGCGCGTTCGAGGATGTACTCGTCCTCGGCGCACTCGATGGTGACGCCTTTTTTCTTGAAGGTCACGTTGTGCTTCTTCGCCATTTCAGCCAGTCAGCCCGCTTCGCTCGTCAGCATCTCAGCCCATCAGCTTTTTGTCTTTTGCTGACAAGCTGACAGGCCGAAATGCTGAATTGCTATTTCTCCTTGAACTCCTCGCCCGGCGCGCCGCACACCGGACATTCCTCCGGCGGCTGGTAGCCTTCCGACTCGTCGCCGCACACGGCGCATACCATCGTCACCGTGAGCGGCGGATGCGGAGCTTCGCCGTTCTCGTCGGGGGCGATGGTCTCGCCGGTGTCCTTCGCAAGCTCGGCGATGGAGATTTTGCCGGTTATTACATCTTCCATCGTGGTTCTCGCTCCCGAGAGCGACTCCTCGACGAGGGCGAGGTCTATGGTGGAGACGCCGCGCTCCCTCGCGAGCTTCTCGGTCATGTTGCGGCTTATGTTCCGCATGAAGCCCTTCGGGGCGCGTTCGAGGCGAGCCATCGCGTCGTCCGTCCACGCGAACTCCTTCGAGCCGCCCTCGGGGATTTTGACTTCTTCTCCGGCTTTCTGGAAGGCGGAGTGGTCTATGGGGCATTTCGCCCCGCTCTCCTCCTCGACTTTTTGTTTGGCGTGTGAGACAGGACACTTTTTGGCTTCCGGTCGCGGAGCTTCGCGGCCCGTTTCTTCGCGGTATTGCTCGCGGGCGTAGTCGAGGGTGACGGTGGTGTATCCCTTTTTCAACGCGCTCTTTTCGACTCTCGCCTTGACGCGGCGCTTTTCCTGCCACTCTTCCAAAGCGTCGAGGAACTCTTTCGCGTCGTCGGTCCAGTGGAGCTCGCGACCGTCGTATACCTCGGAGACGTTCAAATTCTCGTCGCCTTCGGTCTGTGTGATCCGCGCGTCAACGGCGTGGAAGTGCGTCGGACCGCTGCCGCAAACCGGACACTTCGCGGGCTTGCCTTTGGCGACGTAGCGGCAAACGTCGCACTCGAAGCGGTCGAGACCTTGCGCGGCACGGGATATTTCGTCCCGAATCTCGTCCGATACGCCCGCGACGTCGCCCTGATTTTCGGACTCGCCGAAACCTCCCCGACCCGAAGCGAAGATGTCCTCCTTCGCCGCCCGGTCGCCGTCCGAGCCGTTGCCGTTCGTTCCGTTCGAGGTTCTCTCGTTGAAATCCTGGAAGAGGGAGTCGACGGCGGCCTCGTTCCCTGCGGCTTCTTCGGCCCGGATCTGGTCTCCGATCGCGTGCATCGACTCCATCGCTCCCGGTGGCAGGATGGTTCCTATAACTTCGTCGATCACCGTCGAGGTGATGACGGTGTACCCCTTCTCGATGGCGTATCGGATGACGGCTCCCGAAGCCATGCCCACCACGAAGCCGGGAACGCGATCCATGCGTTCGAGCGCCTCATCCGTCCACGTCATGTGCTCCTCGGCGGTGTACAGGTCGGGGGCGGCGAACTCGTAGTTTCCGACGAGGACGTTCGTCGGCAGGTACCTCATCATGTTCTCGGTGTTGCCGCCGATGTCCATCTCGTCGTCGGAGTGGTACCCGATGCGCCCCATCACCACGAGCGAGGGGCTCACTTCGTTTACGTACTTCATCGTCTGCTCGAAAGGTTTGCCGGCGAGCAGCGTCGTCTTGAGGTCCACGCCTTCGTCGGCGGCGATCTTCTTCGCCACTTCGAGGTGCGCCGTGTAGATCTTCGCCAGCCCCGAGTCGATGATCTCCTCGTGGAGCTTTTCCTGCTCCTTGAAACGGAAGACTTTCTGCGCCTTCGTCGAAAGCACCCCCGCGATGGAATGGAACAT
>JBOHBL010000494.1:0-1134 GCA_050698295.1 Rubrobacteraceae bacterium
CGGCGGAGGCATCGCCGCCGCCATCGCCCAGGATCTGGGCATTTCCCAGGACGCGGTCAACGCCTGCATCCAGGGAGAAGTGCCGGCCCCCGTGCCCAGCCCGCCGGATGACGGCGACAACGGAACGCCGCCCGCCGATAACGGCGACAATGGTGATGACCCCAGGACGACTGATGATGGTCCAGAAGTCGATGAGAACGGTGTCCTGACCGCCACTATTCCGGCTAAGGTCCTTGCCGCGACCGGTGGAGAGGTGGCTGCCGCGCCTTCTCTGGTCTCCGCGTCTTCGATTCTTATGTCGGGCGGGGCGTTGCTCGTGATCTCCGGCATGATGGCCTTCTGGTTCGGCAACCGGCGCGGGTAGATGCCGGAGAGGGATCCACTTTTCAGGGCGGGCGTCATTGGGCTCGTCGTAGCACTCGGGCTCGCCGCGTTCGCGGTCGGTCTCGGGCTCTTCGTGTTGCGCGACGCGCCGGAGGCGGTCGTCGCCTCCAGCGAGCAGGAACCGACCTTCGAGTCGCTCACGCGCACCAACCCTCCGGGCGAGGCCTGGAGAGAGGAAGACGAGACATCTCCGCGGCCGGAGAGAGAGGAGGAGCCCGCTCCCCAACCGGAGCCTGAGCCTACCCCTCCTCGTCCCGCCGACCCGCTTCCGGTCGAAGCCCCCGACTGGCCCGAACCGGAGCAGAGCGAGATCGAGGAGGTGGAAGGAGACCGCGACTACGGAGCGCTGCCCTCCGGCGCCGTGCTCGGCCTCACCGTCGAAGCCCTCGGCATCCACAACGCGCCCGTGTGGGGCTCCGACAGCCCCGAATACCTCGACCGGGGCGTCGTCCACATCCCCGAAACCTCGCTCCCGTGGAGCGACACCCCCGAGAGGAACACGTTTCTGGCGGCGCATCGCATCGGCTACCCCGGCACCGAAAGCCGCCTGCTCTTCTACAACCTGGACCAGCTCGCCGAAGGTGACAGGATAGTCCTCGAAAACCCCGGCGGCCAGACCTACGAATACGAAGTCAGCGAGATGTTAGTCGTCAGCCCCTACGACTCCTGGGTGATGGGGCGAGTAGTGGACCGCGACATGCTCTCCCTCCAGACCTGCACCCCCATCCCGACCTTCGAGCAACGCCTGAT
>JBOHBL010000495.1:0-1151 GCA_050698295.1 Rubrobacteraceae bacterium
GAGCGGTTCTCGCAGCCGCAGCCGCTGACGCCCTACCCGGGAGAGAAGAACCAGCTCGAGTACATCCCGCTCGGCGTCTGCGCGGTCATCCCGCCCTGGAACTTCCCGCTCGCGATCCTTACAGGAATGACGACGGCCGCGCTCGTCACGGGCAACACCGTCGTCTTGAAGCCCTCCTCGGACGCGCCCGCCATCGCGACGATGTTCCTGGAGGCGGCCGAGGAGGCGGGCCTGCCGCCCGGCGTCTTGAACTGCGTCACGGGCGGCGGCTCGACCGTCGGCAACGCCATCGTCGAGCACAAGAAGACGCGGATGATCGCCTTCACGGGCTCTCGCGACGTGGGGCTCGGAATCTCCGAGAAGGCGGGCAGGGTCCCGAAGGGACAGATCTGGATCAAGCGCGCGATCCTCGAGATGGGAGGCAAGGACTTCATCCTCGTGGACGAGACGGCGGACCTGGAGGAGGCGGCCAAAGGCGTCGTCGCGGCCGCCTTCGGCTTTCAGGGACAGAAGTGCTCGGCCTGCTCGCGGCTGATCGTGCACGAGAAGGTCCACGACGCGCTGCTTTCGAAGGTCATCGAGAAGACGAAGGCCCTCTCCGTCGGCGACGTGCGAGACCCGAGCAACACTGTCGGCGCCGTCATCAACGAGAAGGCGCAGAAGAAGATCCTGGAGTATGTGGACATCGGAAGGAGGGAGGGCAAGGTCGTCGCGGGCGGCGAGCCGGGTCCCAGGGAGGGCTTCTTCGTGATGCCCACGGTCGTGGACGGGATCGAGCCGGAAGACCGCCTCGCTCGCGAGGAGATCTTCGGGCCGGTGCTCGCGGTGCTCCAGGTGGCGGACTTCGATGAAGGGATCGCGGTCGCCAACGACACCGAGTACGGCCTGACCGGCTCGCTCTACTCGAAGGACAGGGAGCGGCTCGAGCGCGGCAAGCGCGAGCTCTTCTGCGGAAACCTGTACTTGAACCGCAAGTGCACCGGCGCGCTTGTCGGCGTGCATCCCTTCGGCGGCTTCAACATGTCGGGAACGGACTCCAAAGCCGGAGGGCGCGACTATCTGAACCTCTTCTTGCAAGCCAAGGCGATCTCGGAAAAGATTTAGGAGGACACATGTTTTCCATTTTTGGCTTGATCGTCCTGGTCCTGGAC
>JBOHBL010000496.1:0-1784 GCA_050698295.1 Rubrobacteraceae bacterium
CCTCTACTCCTCCACGAAACGAAGCTGGCGGGAGAGTTCTTCGGCGTCCGTGGTCGGAGCCTGGCAGGCGTAGTTCTCGCAGACGTACGCCGTCGCCTGCCCCTCGAGCATCGTCTTGCCTTCGAGGAGGGGGATGAGGTTCTCCGCTTCCCCGTCGTCGAAAGCTACGAGCGCAAACACCCTATTCGGCAGATAGCGCGAGTAGACCGTGTCCACGAGAACCTTCGTTCCCTCGGACTCCGGCTCTCCCGCGATCACGACTTCTCGCGGCCTCCCGAGGTGGAAATCCAGCGCGGAGAGAGAGCGCCCGAACGCGCCGGGCAGCTTCTCCATCGCGCCGCTTAAGTCTTCGAGGACGGCTTCGGCGCGCTCGCGGTAGTCCTCGCGGCCGAGGAGGAGGGCGAGCCGGAGCAGGACTTCCGCCGCCACGGAGTTGCCGGAGGGGGCGGCGTTGTCGTACACGTCTCTCGGACGGGTCACTAGCTTCTCGTGGTCGGCGGGGGTGTCGTAGAACGCGCCG
This sequence comes from Rubrobacteraceae bacterium, assembly GCA_050698295.1. Lineage (GTDB taxonomy): Bacteria > Actinomycetota > Rubrobacteria > Rubrobacterales > Rubrobacteraceae > JACCWD01. Next base: position 521 of record JBOHBL010000496.1, read on the forward strand.
CGCTCTTCGTCCCAGAAGAGATCGTTCATGGTGTCGGCGAGTGAAATAGCCTCCTTCAGCCAGCGGAGGTCGAAGTCCGCTTCGTAGAGGGCGAGGAGACCGTCGGCGACCATCGCGTAGTCTTCGAGGTATCCGTCTATCCGCGCCTCGCCGTTCTTGTACGAGCGGCAGAGCCTGTCGCCGAACTTCATCTTCTCGACCAGGAAGGCGGCGTTGCGCCGCGCGACTTCCAGGTGATCCTCCTGGTCGAAAGCGCGCGCCGCCAGCGCGAAGGAGCGGAGCATCATGCCGTTCCAGGCGGCGAGGACCTTGTCGTCGAGGCCGGGCCGGATGCGTTTGTTCCGCTCTTCGAGGAGCTTTGTTTTTATGCTCCCGATCCCCTCCGGCTCATCCTCTCCCCCCGCGACGTTGAGGATGTTTTTTCCTTCGAAGTTCCCGGTCTCGGTGACGCCCCAGTAACGGATGGCGATCTTCGCTTCTTCGGGAGAGAGCGCCGCCTTTATCTCCTCCACGCTCCAGACGTAGAACTTGCCTTCCACGCCCTCGGAGTCGGCGTCTTCGGCGGAGTAGAAGCCGCCCTCCGGACTCGTCATGTCGCGGACTACGTAGTCGAGGGTCTCCTCGGCTATCCGGCGATAGAAAACATCCCCCGTCGCCTGGTAAGTCTCGATGTAAATCTTGGTCAGCAGGGCGTTGTCGTAGAGCATCTTCTCGAAGTGCGGGACGAGCCAGCGTTCGTCCACCGAGTAGCGGGCGAAACCGCCCCCGATCTGGTCGTAGATCCCACCCTCAGCCATTTTTAGCAACGAAAGCTCGACCGCCGCAAGCGCCTGCTCGTCGCCGGTTCTGGCGTGATGCCTGTGCAGCACCTCCAGGTTCATCGCCTGCGGGAACTTCGGCGCCCCGCCGAAACCACCGTGTATCCGGTCGAGCTGGGACATGAGCGAGCTCGCCGCCGCGTCGAGAAGCTCCGTCGTGAGCGTTGTCTTCGGCATGGCGGCGTTGGTGGAGGCTTCGAGGAACTCGCGGACGCTGTCGGCGCTTTTCAATACGTCGTCGCGGCGGTTCTCGTAGGCGTCGGCGAGGCTCGCGAGGACTTGCTGGAAAGACGGCATGCCCTGCCGGGGAGTCAGGGGGAAATAAGTGCCGGCGTAGAAAGGGGCGCCGTCGGGGGTGAGAAACACCGTCATCGGCCAGCCTCCGCCGCGCGTCATAGCCTGAAGCGCGGACATATAAATGGAGTCTATGTCCGGTCTTTCTTCTC
>JBOHBL010000497.1:0-1868 GCA_050698295.1 Rubrobacteraceae bacterium
GATAGACCTCGTCTGCAACGTTTCGAGCGGCTTCGAGGATTTCTACGCGGCCGCCGAAGAGCTGCTCATGGAGATCGGGTGCCGCCCACACCTGGGAAAGTACTGCCAGAACTTCGGCAAAGCGGATCTGTCGAAGCTGCACCAGGACAGCTTCGCAAAGTTCCTGGACCTCGTGGACGAACACGAGCCCACCCGCAAGTTCGCCAACGACTTCACACGACGGCTTTTCGGCGCATAGCGTCTCCAGCCGAAGCCTCTGTTTCTGCGCTTTTCCGTGCGCGTTTAACCTGACTCGAACCGGCCGACTGACCGACTGAAACGCTATTTCCTGCACTTTTCTGTGTGCGTTTGACCAGGAAGTTGCGTAGAATCTCCGGCTAAGGTGCTTTCGGCGATTTACATCAAAGGTTTCAAGACTTTCGCTCGTCCGGTTCGGATGCCGCTGGAAGGTGGGATCACGTCGATTGTCGGGCCGAACGGGTCGGGGAAGAGCAACATCACGGACGCGGTGTTGTTCGCTCTGGGTGAGCAGAGTCCGGGGGTATTGCGGGCGGGGGCGATGGGGGATCTCATCTTCTCGGGCTCCGATTCGCTTGCGGCGACGAACGTGGCCGAGGTGACGCTGGTTATAGACAATTCCTCCGGCGAGGTTTCGTTGCCCTACGAGGAGGTTTCGATCTCGCGCCGCATCTCGCGCGAAGGCGGGACGGAGTACAAAATCAACGGTGCGCGGGCGCGGCTGGTGGACGTGCGCTCCGTCGCGGGCGAGGCGGGCCTCGGGCGACACAGCATCCTGCGCCAGGGGGCGGTTGACGCCATCGTTGCCGGCGGGGCGGAGGCTTGCCGTCAGGCGCTGGAAGAGGCGGCGGGACTGGGAGTGCATCGTCGTCGGCGGGTTTCGGCGAGCAGACGTTTAGAAAAGGCTGACGCGCAGTTGGAGCAGAGTCGGCGGATCGAGGCGGAGCTTGCCGGGCAGTTGAAGAGGATCGAACGCGAAGCCGTCGCCGCGAGGGAGTACCGGGAGATCGAAGCGAAGTACCGTGAACTCTCCCTCGCTCACCTGTACCGCGTGGCGAACCGCGAACTGGACGCTCCTCGCAGGCAACTCGAAGAGGGCCGGGGCAGGGTCGAGGAATTGTCCGCTCGCGAGGAGAAGCTGCGCGAGGAGGAGAAGGCCGTCGAGCGTGGGATCTTCGCTTCCGAGAGGGAGCTTCGGACCCTGGAGAAGACCATCGAGGGGCTGGAATCGGCGACGGAGGGGTTGCGGAATGAAACTCTCCGGACGGAGCGGAGCCTGTTTCGTCTCCAAGCCGGACGGGGTGGCGAGCAAGAGCGCCGGCGGTCGCTGGAGCATCTGGAGGCGGAGTCGCGGCGCATCGAAGAGGGTCTTCGGAGCCTGCGGCGTCGCTCCGAAGAGGTCGAGAAAGAGCATGCCTCGAACCTCGCCGAGCGAGACGAAAAGCGGCGAGCTTCGAGGGAAGCGCGAGAGCGGAGGGACGAGGTTGAGCGAAACCGGTCGCGTCTCTCCGCCGAACTCGAAGGGATCCAAGCTCGCCTGACCGGGCTGGAAGCGGAGGAAGTCCGGCCCGTCTCCGAGGACGACCTGGCCGGTATCGAGGAGATGACGGAGGTTCTGAAGCGGGACTTCACGCTCGAAGCAGTGGATAGGGCTGGAAGTCTACGAGAGATGACCGGTGAGATGCGGCGCAAGGTCGAGGGCTTTGAGATGGAGATGAATCGCAGGCGGGGCGCTCTTTCGGCCGCCGTCGGCAGGGTCGAGTCGAAGATACGCTCTTTGAGGGAGGCTGCTCCCGGCGGCTCCGGGGTCCGGCTTTATGAGGTGATACGGGCTCGTCCCGGCTTCGAGA
>JBOHBL010000498.1:0-2412 GCA_050698295.1 Rubrobacteraceae bacterium
TTGCGGGACAAGGACATACGAAGTATGCTTACCGGGTTGCGCGAAGATGCTCGGGTCCTCGGGTTGACGCGGCCCGAGGGAGAGAGGGCGGCGGACCCCGCGCGGATAGCGCATAACTTCGATCCTCGGGATTACGCGGGGAGATCGGCCCGGGTACTCCCGGAGATTGGCGACGCCCTCGGCGCGGCGGTTGAAGAGATGAAGAGATTGGACGGAATAGTACTCGTGACGGGGTCTCTGTTTACCGGTGCGGCGGCGCTCCGGTGGCTGAACGAAGGCGGCGGGCGATGAAGGTCGGCGCCTGGAAGCTCGCGGCGCTCCTCATCATCGTTGGGGCGGGGTCGTTCGCGCTCGGCTACTACGCCGTGGTGAGGTTCATCCTGTGACGGCGGCGCTCCTGCTCCTTCAAGACACCGACCCCTTCCAGATCATCTCCGACATTCTGGAGAGTCCTTTTCTGAGGATAGCCGGCCAGTTGATCGTGTTGCTCTTTATCGTGGTCTGGCTCGCGCTCGTTTACTGGACGTACGCCGACGCGAAAAGGAGGGGCGCCATCCCGCTGCTTTGGGGACTCGTCGCCGTGATCTTCCCGTACCTGGGGAGCTTGATCTACGTGATAGTCCGCCCCCCGGAGTTCCTATCGGAGTCCCGCGAGCGCGAACTCGAACTCGCCTACCTCGAAGGCGAACTTCGAAGCCGGATCTCCGTCTGCCCGAACTGCCGCAACATGGTCGAGAACGATTTCCTCGTCTGCCCGGTCTGCAACTGGGAACTCAAAAAACCCTGCATCAACTGCGACCGTCCCATGAACATGGAATGGGATACGTGCCCGTACTGCGGCACGAACCAGCGCAGCGGCAAGAAAATGATCTGAGAAAAAGGAGAATAAAATGGAACAGACCCTCATCCTGGTCAAGCCCGATGGCGTCCGCCGCCGACTCGCCGGAGAAGTCATAAGCCGCATCGAGCGCAAGAACCTGGATATCCTGGACATGAAAACGATGACCGTGAGCCGCGACCTCGCCGAGGAGCACTACGGCGAACACAAGGACAAACCTTTCTTCACAGGACTCGTCGAGTTCATAACCTCCGGTCCCATAATCGCGATGCGCGTCGAGGGCGAGGGCGCCATCAAGATAATGCGGACCCTCATGGGCGACACGGACCCCGCCGAAGCCTCCCCCGGCACCATCCGCGGCGACCTCGCGCTCTCAATCGACGAGAACATCGTCCACGGTTCCGACTCCCCAGAGTCCGCCGAACGCGAACTCAACCTCTTCTTCGGCTAGATGCAGTTCACCCTCGCCTCGGAGTCGGCCCGCCGCGTCGCCCTCCTCCGGGGCGTCGGCTACGAGTTCGATACCCGTAAAAGCGGCTTCCTCGAAGTGACCCTCGAAGACCCGAAAGAGACCGTCGAAACAAACGCCCGGGGCAAAGCCCTCGCCATCTCGAAGAAAGCGGGTGGCGTCGTACTCGGGGCCGACACGGTGGTTTTTTTGCCGGAAGAAAAAGTCATCCTCGGGCAGGCGAAAGACGAGAACGAAGTCCGCCGGATGCTCGAAAGGCTCCGGGGAAGGGCTCACGAAGTCCACTCCGGAGTCGCCGTGGCGAGAGGCGAGGAGTCCATCGTCCGCCACTGCGTGACGAAGGTTCGGATGCGTTCGCTCTCCGATGCCGAAATCTCGGCGTACGCGAAGTTTGGGGAAGGAATCGGGAAGGCCGGTGGGTACGCGATACAGGGGAAAGCCGCGCTTTTCATCGAGTGGATCGGGGGCGACTATTCCAACGTTGTCGGGTTGCCGCTTTCTCTGACACGCCGGATGCTCGATTCTTTCGGCATTCGCTGGTACTGAAGTTTGCGAGTCCGCTAAAATGCCGGAGTGGAAAGGACCTCTCGCCGGTACACGATAAAGCAGCTTCCGCCGGAGCTTCGGCCGCGCGAGCGTTTGCTCGAAGCGGGACCGGAGGCGCTTTCGAACGCCGAATTGCTCGGGATCCTGTTCGGAATAGGGACGAAGGAGAAGACGGCGGTCGAGCTTGCGAGCGAGGTCATTTCGGAGAACGGAGACCTTTTCGGGCTCCACAACGTCACGATCCACGACCTTGTGAAAGTGCATGGGATCGGGAACGCCAAAGCCTGCATCGTCCTTTCGGCGGTCGAGTTCGGGAAGAGGCTCGGGCGCGTTCGCAACCCTGGAAGGCCCGTGATATCATCGCCCGCGGATGTAGACGGGCTTTTGAGGGGGCGTATCGCCAACCAGGACCGGGAGAACTTCGTGGCCGTGCTTCTAAACACCAAAAACGAGGTCATAGAGTCGCCCACGATCTCGGTAGGAACGCTCTCATCGTCGCTCGTCCATCCCCGGGAGGTCTTCAAGCCGGCCATCCGGGCGAGCGCGGCGAGCGTCGTGC
>JBOHBL010000499.1:0-1089 GCA_050698295.1 Rubrobacteraceae bacterium
AGAAGACGAGCGTGTTTATCAGGCGCGATCCGGGAAGCCCGTCGGGAAGCGGCAAGATCCATATATCGAAGAGCGCCAGTCCGCCCAGCGCGACAACGACGAGTTGGGAGGCCCACATCCTCGCACGTCGGCGTATCTTTGCGCTCATGTTTCGCAATCTATCCACTTCCTTTTCCCGCCGCGTCATTATGGATGATGATCCCCGCCGCCGGGAGTCATCATGGAGGCTTACGCGGAAAATCATCGTCCGGGACGACGACGCGAGCCCCTCGTTTTCCTATCATGACGCCGGAATACGAACCGAGGAAAGGCGAAAGAGATGGACAAAAAGATATGGCTCCGGCTGGGAGCCTCATGCGGCATCCTCTACGTGGCGCTCATATTGGCCGGAAACTCCATCTATGAGGCGGGCAACGAAACCGTCGGACTCCCGATGGAGCTTGCGGGGATGCTCCTCTTCGTCGTGTTCCTCGGCTACCTTTTCAGCGTGTTGCGCCGGGCGGAGGGCGGGGACGGCTGGCTCTCGGCGACGGCGTTCGGGGCGGGCCTCATGGGCATCACCGTGAAGTTCGCGAGCATCGCCCCGGTCCTCGCCGCAGGCGAGTCGCAAACGGGGACGCCGCTTTACCGGACTCTGGAAATCATGAACGGAGCCTCTTTCAATTTGAGCATGTTCCCATTCGCGGTACTCACAGCCACCGTCGCCGTCGTTGTTCTGAAGACGCGGGTTCTTCCGGCGTGGCTCGGCTGGATGGGCGCGGCAGCGGCGCCCGCCCTTCTCGTCAACGCCATGTTCTTCTTCGCGGAGTTCATACTCGCGTTTCTGCTTTTCATGCTGTGGGTGATCCTCACAAGCGCCGTCCTAACGTGGCGCGCGGGAGCGCCTCGTCCGGTGGAGACGTCGCGTCCGTCGGGCGAGCCCACGCGCGTGGTGTGAACGCCGAACACCGTCGGGGATGCGCCGGGCCGGAGCCGGATCCATAATGGACGCGAAGGGCCGCCGGACGGGAGGGATCGCCATGACCGGGACGGACAAAGAGATCGAGGCTCCGCTCGTCGGACACGAGTTCCGCTTCCGCAGACACAGGT
>JBOHBL010000500.1:0-2319 GCA_050698295.1 Rubrobacteraceae bacterium
TACGCACTTCCGTTCATGCGGGCAGGATGCCCGCACCCCCAGGAAAAGGCCAATTCTCTCATATTCGAGTTGGAGATGCTTAGCGCAACTCCACATTGTGCCGCTCCATGATCTCCGGCATCTTCTCCATATGGAAGGTCATGTTGTACCTCGCGGCGAGCTCCATTATGCGCCCGAAGTCCGGCGGCTCACCGGGGGGCGTCGAGGAGAGGATTCCGGCAAGCTCCTCAAAGTACCGCTCGAAGCCCGCCGGTGAGATGATCTCTACGACCCGCGCCCTCTCCGCCCCCGCGTTCCAGAATGTGTGTGGAATGCCTCGCGGCTTGAGGATGTACGAACCGACCCCGGCGGTGAACTCCTCGCCGTCCATCCACACCCCGACCTCGCCCTCGACCACGAACGAGACCTCGTCCACGTCCGCGTGCGTGTGCGGAGGAGCCGCCAAAGCCCCCGGCTCCAGCGGATGCTCGACCACCGCATACGCGCCGTTCGTCTCCGCCCCGGACACCTTGCTGACGACCCCGACGCCGCCCCGCAAAACGACCTCGCCTTCCTCCGGTCCGATCACCACTCGCCTCTCCGACACCGCGACACCTCCTTAACTCGCCACCCACTCCACCGTCTTCTCCGCCAACCTGTGAAACGCCCGAACACTCGTCTCGATGTCCTCCTCCGGCGTGTCTTCCTCCTTCGTGTGGCTGAGACCGCGAAGCGACTTCACGAACAGCATCACCGTCGGCATGAGCGGCGCCATCTCCGCCGCGTCGTGCAATGGGCCGCTCGGGAGACGGTGGGATCCGCCCGCCACTTCCGTCACCGCCTCGTCGGCGAGCTCGATGAGGGTTTCATCGAAGGGTCGCGGCTCTATCTCCCACACCTTCTCCCACTCAACCGAGACGTCTTCTTCCTCGGCGACCTCTTCGCTGTTCTCCTTCGCTCCCCGGAGCATGTCCGCGAGAACGTCGGCGTCGAGGGCGCGCTGGTCGAGGGACATCTCGCACACGCCGTTGAAAGCGGTAACGATTGCCGGGGAGACATTGACGAAACCCGTCGTCGCCCGCACGTCGTCGCGGGCCGCCGCATCATCCCGAAAGGCGATGGCGGAGCGAGCCGCGGCGATGAAAGCATCCCTCCTCACGTCCATCGGCGTCGAGCCGGAGTGGGCGTGCTGCCCGGTGAACTTCACGACGTGCCGCTCGACCCCGAAGGTCCCGAGGACGACGCCCAAAGGGAGGTCCATTCTTTCCAGTACCGGCCCCTGCTCGATGTGGAGTTCGAGGTACGCGGCGGCGTTCTCCAATTGTTTATTCGACTCGTTCATCCGGTCGAGGTCCACGCCGTGCTCGCGCAAAGCATCGGGGAGCAAAATACCGTCTTTGTCTTTCAGGTCCCTCACTTCGTCGGGGTTGAGGGAGTTCGCGCAGGCGGAGGAGCCGAGGAGGCTGCGTCCGAACCTCGCTCCTTCTTCGTCGGCCCAGTCCACGAGCCGGACGGTGACGGGGAGGTCTTGTTTCGACAAAGCTCGCAAGCACTCCATCGCCGCTATCGTATTGAGGCAACCGTCGAGCCAGCCTCCGTTCGGGACGGAGTCCATGTGGCCGCCGAGGAGGACGGACTTCTCCGAAGCACCGCGAAGCGTCGCCCATAGATTTCCGGCCTCGTCGCGCTCGACTTGGACGTTCTCTATTTCGGAGAGTTTGCTTTCGAGCCAGTCGCGAGCTTTCTTCCACTCGTCGGTCCACGCGACGCGGCGCGCGCCGTCGGGGCCGCCGGTGAGGCTCGCCAACTCCTTGAGTTCCTCCACGGCGCGTCCGGCGTCCGCCCTTTCGACGCTCTGCATAGATCCACCCTCCCTGACTGGGCTCCGGTTCGACGTCTCCGTTTAGACGCTCACCCCTTTTTACCAACTCCATTTTAAACACCGGAGATTTCCGCGGCCAGACGGGAAAGACGAGAGGGGCCGGAGCGTGAAAGCCCCGACCCCTTTAGAAAGGCGTGCCGCCTGATTGTCGTCAGCCGCGACGCTTCTTCTTTTTCTTTTTGTCGTCGTTCAGGATCTTGCCCTCGCCCTGCCCATCGCCGATGGTCGCGTTGGTGGCGTCCGAGAGGTCCACGAAGAAGGTCTCGTTCTTCTCCTTCTTCTTGTCGCCGTTGACCGCCACGGTGACGGTCTTGCTCGTCTGGCCCGCATCGAAGGTCAGCGTGCCGCTGGTCGCCTCATAGTCGGAGGGCGCTTTGGCCGTGCCGTCGGAGGTGGCGTACTCGACCGTCGCCTGCCGTCCGCTCTCCCCGGAGAGGCTCACGGTGAAAACGAAGTCC
>JBOHBL010000501.1:0-1565 GCA_050698295.1 Rubrobacteraceae bacterium
CCCGAACAGCCGGGCCGCTTTCACGGGGCTTCCCCGCATGGCCGAGGCTATCGCGAGGGTCTCCACGGCGCGCGCGACGAACCATTTCTCCCGAACGTTTCGGAGAGCGCCGAGTCCCTCTTCGAAAAGCTCCGTCGCCTTCTCGTGGTTTCCCTCCCGAAGCTCCATGTACCCGAGGTGACGAAACGGCAGCGAGAGGAGCCAGTCGTCGCCTATCCGGCGGCAAACTTTTATGCACTCTACGAGAGCGGGGCGGGCCACTCCGTCATCTTTTTGGGTGTGGGCCGCGAGGCCGAGGTTGGCGAGCACGATGGCGAGGTCGAAGCCGTCCCCTTCTTCGTGTGAGATCTCCACGCTCTCTTCGGCGAGAGAGCGAGCCTTCTCCGTCTCGCCGCGTCCGAGCATCTCCATGCTCAAAAAGTGGAGCGGGTGGATGAGGCCGCGACTGTGTCCCGTCTTTCGGCAAATCTCCACACTTTCTTCCAGACGCGAGCGCGAGACTTCGTGGTCTCCCTGCAACCAGGCGAACATCCCGACCTCTCCGAGTACCTCCGCTCGCTCCGGCTCCGCTCCGCCCATCGCCAACGCTTCCTCGAGCCAGCCTCGCCCTTCTTTCCCGTGTCCCCGGTGGAACCAGAACCAGAAAATCGCGTTCGCTATTCTCATTGCCGTCGAAACTTCTCCGTTTTCCAGCGACCATCGCAACGCCGTCCGCAGGTTGCCGCGTTCGGCTTCCAGTCGCGAGCGCCACGCTTCGCGCTCCACGCCGTTGATCCCCGGCCTCGCCTCCTCCGCGAGATCGAGGAAGAACGCGGCGTGCCGACGGTGCGTGCCCTCCACGCCTCCGCTTTCCGCCAGTCTCTCCCACGCATACTGCCGGACGGGTTCGAGAAGGCCGTATCGCAAAGCGCCCCCTTCCGTCGCCTCGGCCATCACGAGAGATTTGTGGACGAGCTTCGAAAGGAGGTCGAGAATTCCTTCGCTCCCACCATCCGCGCCCACCGCTTCGGCGGCCTCCAATGAAAAGCCTCCCGCGAAGACGGAGAGCCGCTCGAAGAGGAGCCGCTCTCGCTCGTCGAGGAGATCATAGCTCCACGCGAGCGTCGCCTGGAGCGTCCGATGCCTCGGGGCCGCCGTCCGGTTTCCTTCCGTCAGAAAACTCAAAGCGTTGTCGAGCCTCGCGGATATTTGCTCCGGCGCGAGCACGGCCACCCTCGCAGCGGCAAGCTCCACCGCGAGCGGAACGCCGTCGAGCCGCCGGCATATATCTCCCACCGCCCGAGAATTCTCCTCCGTGAGTTCAAAGCCCGGCTGGCGCCGGCGCGCCCGATCCCCGAAAAGCCTCACCGATTCCGCGTCGGCGGGATTTCCTTCGCCCGGCGTGGCGAGTGGCCTCACCACCCACTCGACCTCGCCCGCGACGCCGAGCGGCTCGCGGCTCGTGGCGAGGATGCGAAGCCGGGGACATCCGCCGAGGAGAGCGTCCGCGAGGCGGGCGGCCTCGTCTATGAGGTGCTCGCAGTTGTCGAGGACGAGAAGGAGTTCTTTCTGCCGGAGCGCGGCTG
>JBOHBL010000502.1:0-1804 GCA_050698295.1 Rubrobacteraceae bacterium
GTCCTCAAGAGGGCTCGCATCCGGGCTTTGGAGGAGGACACTTCGGTGAACGCGCTCGTGCGCGAATTTCTCGAGTCGTATGCGGATGAGCGTACGGCGCGGGAGGCGCGGGAGGAGGCGCTTCGGGATTTGAAGCGAATAGCTCGGGAGTCGAAAGCGAGCAGCGGTGGCAAGGGTCTCCCAAGCCGGGAGGAGACGTACGAAGAGCGGACTAGATGGCCGCGTTCCTAGACACGAACGTCTTGCTTTACTTTGTGGACGACGCGGAGCCGGAAAAGCAAGCTCGCGCCGAAGGGGTCGTCGAGCGCGAAACTCAAGCCGGGACAATGATATTGAGTACGCAAGTATTGCAAGAGTTTTACAACAACGCGACTCGTAAATTGCAAGAGCCGCTCGGTACCGAAGCCGCCGAGCGAAGCGTGAAGAGGTTCATCGAGATCTCGACCGTCGTACAGGTCGACGTCGCCGCGATCCTCGCCGCGATCTCCCGCGCGAGAACCATGAGCGTCTCTTTCTGGGATGCTCTCATCGTCGAGGCCGCGCTCAAAGGCGGAGCGGAGAAGCTGCTTACCGAAGACCTTCAGGATGGACAAACAGTGGACGGACTCAGGATAGAGAACCCGTTCCGCTGATGGCGGAGGATCGACTCCGCCCATCCGGTTCAGCGCGGTGGTGAACTTCTCGATAAACGACATTGAGTTCCCCGAAAGTGCCGTGCATGGCGTTATTGTACAGTACGGTTATATAACTCAAACTTTGCGCGCCGAGAGGAGTTTTCCATGACCGACGCGGTCGAGAAGCTGACGAAGAAGAGCGAGGATGCGAGCAGGTGGTATTTGCAGTTGGTCCGGATGGCGAAGCTGGCGGACTATGGTCCGGTGAGGGGGACGTTCGCGATCCGACCCTACGGGTTTGCGATCTGGGAGCGCATCCAACGCGACCTCGATGACCGCTTTAAAGCGACGGGACATGGAAACGCCTACTTCCCTCTCCTCATCCCCGAGAGCTTCCTGAACAAAGAGGCCGCGCACGTCGAAGGCTTCGCCCCCGAATGCGCCTGGGTCACCATGGGCGGCGACGACGAGCTGGAGGAAAGGCTCGCCATCCGTCCGACCTCCGAGAGCATCATCTGCGATTTCTACCGGAATTGGATCCACAGCTACCGAGACCTCCCTATCCTCATAAACCAGTGGTCCAACGTGATGCGCTGGGAGATGGTCACTCGCCCCTTCCTCCGCACCTCCGAATTCCTCTGGCAGGAAGGCCACACCGTCCACGCCACCGCCGAAGAAGCCCGCGAGGAAACCCTCCAGATGCTCGACGTCTACCAGGACACCTTCCACGAGATGCTCTCGATGCCGGTGCTAACCGGCGTGAAAAGCCCCTCCGAGCGCTTCTCCGGCGCCGTCGAAACGTACACCTGCGAAGCGTTGATGGGAGACGGGCGGGCGCTCCAGGCGGCCACCAGCCACGACCTCGGTCAGAACTTCGCGAAGGCTTTCGACATCACGTTCCTCGACGAAAATCAGAACCGAGTGCATCCTTATCAGACCTCGTGGGGCTTCTCGACCCGCGTCATCGGCGGGCTCATCCTGGTTCATGGAGATGACCGGGGCTTGAAATTGCCGCCCAAGCTCGCGCCTACCCAGGCGGTCATCGTGCCCATCTGGCGCGGCCAGAACAAGCCGGAAGTCAGGAAAGAAGCGGAGAGGCTTTTCGCCGAACTCGAGGACGCCGGACTCAGGATGGAGGCCGACTTCGACGAAGAGCATTCGCCCGGCTGGAAGTTCAACGAACACGAGCT
>JBOHBL010000503.1:0-3532 GCA_050698295.1 Rubrobacteraceae bacterium
ACCATGTCGGATGCTTCGAGCGGGGCTTCCCACTCGGAGAGTTTGTCGGAGAGTTGCGAGGTGATGGCGCAGAGGATGAGATCCTCGCCGTGGAACCCTTCGGGCGAGACGACGAGCGCCGGCCTCCTCTTCCTGCCGGAGAGGTCGGTGAATGGGAAAGGCACGAGCACCACCGAACCGGGCGGGTAAGCCTCCACTCTCAATCGCCGGAACCTTCGGCTGCCTCGTCCCAGACCTCGTCCTCGGCGTTGTCCCAAAACGAGAAGGAGCTTTCACTCGCCGCGAGCCAGCCAAGCGATTCCCTCTCCGCTTTGCCGGCCTCGACCTCGATGGCCTCCGCGATGGCCCGCCGATCCACCGGGGATATCACAGCCACAGGCTCTCCGCGCAACGTCAGGAGAATCCTCTCCCCGTTTCGAACCCGCTCGACGATCTCACCCGTGTGCTGCTTGAGTTCCCTCGTCCCCACACTGTGCAAAACCGCCTCCCGCACTCGAATCCATACTCCAAAGTGAACACAAGTGTAACACCTTTGGCGTCACGGTGATCTGACAAGGCGATTCACCTTAACCCGGCATCACCGCGACTTTTATGCCTGCGCCGCCCGCCGCCGTCTCGATGGCTTTCGGGGCTTCCCGAAGCGGGAAACGGTGCGTGAGCATTTTCTCCGTCTTTATTCTTCCCGAGACGATGAGATCGAGGGCGGTTTCGAATTCCACGCGCCGCGCGCCAGTTTGCCCGGTGACGATGAGTTCGTTGTAGTGAATGAGGTTCGCCTCAACCGCCGACCATCCTCGTCCCGCCAGCCCGGCGAAGAGGTTTATCCGCCCTCCCTTTCGCGCGAGCCGGAAGGACTCGTTTACGAGTTCCGGGATGCCGATGCACAGAAACACCACGTCCGCGCCTCGACCCTCCGTATGCTCCGCGACGACTTCGGAGAGGTTTTCGCTTTTGGGGTTCACGACGATGTGCGCGCCGAACTCGGAGGCGAGCCTCCGGCGCGATTCGGAACGCTGGCTCACGATGACGGTTCCCGCCCCCGCGAGAAGCGCGAGTTGCAAATGAAAGAGGCCGATGGCGCCCGCGCCCATGATCACGACCACGTCCCCGATCTCCACCGGCGAGCGCCGCTGTCCATAAACGCAGCACGAAAGAGGCTCGGCGAGCGCGAGTCGCTCGAAGGGTATTCCTTCCCGAACCGCGAAGAGACATCCCGTTTCGATGGCGTCGGCGGGGACTTTCATATACTCGGCGAAGCCACCGGGGATTTCGTATCCCACGGCCCGCACGTTCTCGCATACGTTCTCCATGCCGCGTCGGCAATAAAAGCACCTCGCGCATGGGATCATCGGCGTTATCGTCACCGGAACACCCGCCTCGAAACCCGCCACGCCCTTCCCGACTTCCGCGACACGCCCCGCCATCTCGTGACCGAGGATCACGGGCGGGGAGATCCCGGCGGTCTTCTCCCCCCGCAATATGCGGAGGTCGGTGCCACACACCGTGTTCGCCCCGACCTTCATGAGAACCTCGCCCGCACCGACCTCCGGCATATTCACCTCCCGAACCTCCAAAACTCCCGTGCCATCGAATACCGCGGCTATCATCCCTCACTCTCCTCCTCGCCATCGTCGTTGCGCCACATTTTATCTTCTGGTACGATTGTGTATAGCTTAAACAATTGTGTCAAATATTTGAGGGACGAGGAGGCATGAGTTTGAGTGGAGAAGAGGGGATCGCACTTTCCGGGAGGAGGGCGAGTGTCGCTTTCGGGTGAGTTTCTTTTGGAGATGCACCGGAGGATGGTGCGTATTCGTTTGTTCGACGAGCGGGCTTCGAAGATGGTGAAGCGCGGCCACATACCGGGGACGGTGCATACGAGCATCGGCCAGGAGGCGCAGGTCGTGGGCGCGTGCATGGCCCTCGAAGACGACGACTACATGACGGGGAACCACCGCAGCCACGGACACCCCATCGGGAAAGGCTCCCCGCTCGGGCCGCTCATGGCCGAACTCGTCGGGAAGGCGACCGGAATTTGCAAAGGCAAAGGAGGCTCCCTCCACCTCGCGGATTTCTCGGTCGGGAGCCTCGGGGAGTCGGGCATCGTCGGGTCGTCCATACCCATCGCGACGGGGGCCGGATTGTCCTCGCAGGTTCTCGGGACTGGACGTGTTGCCCTCGCGTTCTTCGGGGACGGGGCGGCGAATCAAGGTTGTTTGTATGAAGCTCTCAATTTGGCGGGGGCGTGGAAATTGCCCGTCGTGTATTTGTGCGAGAACAATCAGTATGCGCTCTCGACTCCGGCTCATACGGTGACTTCGGGACGGATTTCCGACCGGGCTGCGGGCTTCGTCCTTCCGGGGGTGCATGTCGAGAACGGGCAGGATGCGCTCGCCGTTTACGACGCCGTGAGCGAGGCCGTGCGGCGGGCGAGGGCGGGGGAGGGGCCGAGCCTCCTCGAAGTCGTCACGTACCGGTACCGCGAGCATTCCGAGGGTTTGAGAATAAACGTGGACTACCGCGACGAAACCGAACGCGAGACGTGGCTCGCCAAAGACCCCATCGTACTTTTTCGCGAAGTCCTCGTCGAGAGGGGCGCGGCGACCGCCGAAGAGGTCGAGGAGATCGAGAAAGGAATCGCCGACGAGGTCGAGGACGCGGTTCGGTTCGCGAACGAGAGTCCGTATCCCGAGCCGGAGGTCGCGTTCGAGGATTTGTACACCGACGCGAGTGGGGTGGCTCGATGACCGAGATGACGTACATCGCGGCGATCGGGGCCGCGCAGCGCGAGGCGCTTCTCGCCGACGAGCGGGTCGTGGTCATCGGCGAGGATGTCGAGGCGAACGTATACGGGACGACCGGGGCGAGCCGCCAGCGGGCCGAGGAAGGCGACTTCGTCCAAATGTTCGGCAAAAACCGGGTGCGGAACACCCCGATCTCCGAGGAGCTCATCGCCGGGGCCGCCACCGGAGCGGCGATGACCGGGCTTCGTCCCATCGTGGATCTCTCATACTCGAGCTTCCTTTATCTCGCGATGGATCAATTCGTGAATCAAGCGGCCAAAAGCCGGTACATGTTCGGCGGACAGGCATCCATACCCGTCGTCTTCCGCTCGGCGATGTTCTATTCGCTAAACGCCGGGGCGCACCACGCCGACCGCCCATACCCCATGTTCATGAACGTTCCGGGCCTGAAAGTGATCACCCCCGCCTCGCCCGCCGACGCCAAAGGTCTCCTCCGAACCGCCATAGACAGCGAGGACCCCGTTCTCTGTTTCGAGGCCGTCCCGCTGTGGGGGACGAAGGAGGACGTGAACGAAGACGAATACCGAATACCCTTCGGTTCGGCGCGGACGGTTCGAGAGGGCGACGACATCACCATAGTCGCCATTTCCGGGTCGGTCATCGAAGCGAAGGCGGCGGCGGACGAACTCGCCGAGGAAGGAATATCCGCCGAGGTCATTGACCCGCGTACGCTCGTCCCGCTCGACTGCGAGGCCATCATTCGCTCGGTGGAGCGGACGGGGCGGATC
>JBOHBL010000504.1:0-4336 GCA_050698295.1 Rubrobacteraceae bacterium
CGCTTCGACCTCGAAAACCCGCCTTCCGATGAAATGGAGTGGCATCCGGTTCGGTTAAGCCTCGTCTCTCCGGTGCCGTCCGGCCAGAGTGGGGCGCGGGCGACGGGGCGGGTCCTCGTCCCGGAGAGCGATCGGGCGGAGTTCGGGGTCATAAGCGACATCGACGACACGGTAGTGCTTTCGAAGGCGGCGAGCGTGTTGAAGATGTTCTGGATCGTGCTGCTTAACAACGCCCACACCCGGCTTCCGTTCCCCGGCGTCGGGGCTTTTTACGAGGCGCTGCATCGCGGCGGCGATGGGTCCCGTCGCAACCCGCTCTTCTACGTTTCGAGCAGCCCGTGGAACATCTACGATTTGCTCGTGGATTTCATGGACGTTCACGGCGTCCCCGCGGGTCCGATCTTCCTCAAGGACTGGAGTCCGACCGTGCTTGGCAAGCACGAGGACCACAAGCTCGGCCTGATCCGGCGCCTGCTCGCGGACTACCCCGACCTCCCCTTCGTCCTCATCGGAGACTCGGGCCAGGAGGACCCGGAGATATACCACGACGCCGCCATCGAAAACCCCGGTCGGATACAGGCGATCTACATCCGCGACGTCACCGGAGAGGAGCGGAGAAAAGAGATCACAGCACTCTCCAAACGAATCCCCGATGTACAGATGAAGCTCGTCAAAGACTCCGCCGCCGCCGCCGAACACGCCCTCTCGCTCGATTTGGTCTCCCGAGAGTCCGCCAGAGAGGTCTTCGCCGCGAGCGAGTGAAAAAGCTCGCTTCGCTCGCGCTTTTGGCCTTTAGCAGTTGGCTTTTTGTTCTTGCTAATAGCTATGGGCCAACAGCTAAAAGCGCGGCGAAGCCGCCAGGTGAACCGCTCTAAAGCTCCGGGTTCGTGACCGCGCCTTCGGAGGCCGAGGAGACGAGCGCGGCGTATTTCGCCATCACGCCGGTCGAAAAACGCGGCTCGGGCTCCGTCCAGTCAGCGAGACGCGACTCTATTTCTTCTTCCGAAAGGCTCACGCTCAGGGTGCGCTTCTCGATGTCGAAGGAGACTTCGTCGCCGTCGCGCAGAGCGGCGATGGGGCCTCGATGCGACGCCTCGGGCGCGACGTGTCCGGCCATGAAGCCCCGCGTCGCCCCGGAGAAGCGACCGTCGGTGAGAAGCGCGACGCTCTCTCCGAGACCCTGCCCGACGAGCGCCGCGGTCACGCCGAGCATCTCGCGCATGCCGGGACCGCCGCGAGGTCCTTCGTAACGAATCACCACCACGTCTCCGCCCGTGATGCCGCCCGCCTGAACGGCTTCCATCGCCTCTTCCTCGGAGTCGAAAACGCGGGCCGGGCCGGTGTGGTCCGAGCGGGTGTACCCCGCTACCTTGATAACGCATCCCTCCGGCGCGAGGTTGCCCTTGAGGATGACGAGACCGCCCGATGATCTCAACGGGTTTTCGACGTCCACGATGACGTCCTGCTCCCCGGTCTCGGTTGCGTCCTCGACCTCTTCGGCGATGGTGTTTCCGGTCGTGGTCGTTTGCTCCCCATCGAGAAGCTCCGCGTCGAGCATCCGCTTTCCGAGGAGCTTCGAGCCGCCCGCGCGGTCCATGTCCACGGCGACGTAGCGCCCGCCGGGTTTGAGGTCGGCGATGATGGGGGTGCGGCTGCTCACCCGGTCGAAGTCGTCGATGTCGAGGGGAATTCCAGCTTCACGGGCTATTGCGAGGAAGTGGAGGACGGCGTTCGTCGAGCCTCCCGTCGCCGCGACCGAGGCTATGGCGTTCTCGAACGCTTCCTTCGTGAGGATGTCGGATGGTTTGAGGTCTCGTTCGAGGAGCTTCATGACGAGCTTTCCAGCGTCCGCGCAGGCTTCGGCCTTGCGGGGGTCGGTGGCGAGCGGGTCGGTGGAACCCATCGGGGAGAGACCGAGGAACTGGAGGGCTATCGCCATCGTATTGGCGGTGAACTGTCCACCGCACGCTCCGTCGCCGGGACACGCCGAGGTTTCGAGTTCGCGGAAGTCCTCGTCGGACATCTTCCCGGCGGCGTTCGCGCCCACTCCCTCGAACACGTCCTGGATCGTCACGTCGCGGTCTTTGAAACGTCCCGGCAGGATCGAACCCGAATACACGATGGCTCCCGGCACGTCGAGCCTCGCATGCGCCATCGCCGCAGCCGGAATGGTCTTGTCGCAGCCAACGAGGGTGACAAGCGCGTCGAACATGTGGCCGCGCCCTACGAGCTCGATGGAGTCGGCGATGACCTCGCGCGAGACGAGGCTCGTCTTCATCCCCTGGGTGCCCATCGTGATGCCGTCGGAGATGGAGATGGTGTTCAGCTCCATCGGGGTGCCGCCGGCTTCGCGGATGCCCTCCTTGACCTTCTCGGCCAGACGACGGTGGTTGTAGTTGCAGGGCATCGTCTCGATCCAGGAGTGGGCCACCCCGACTATGGGTTTGTTCAGGTCCTCCCGCGAATATCCCATCCCGAGCAAATACGAGCGGGCCGGAGCGCGGTCGCGGCCTTCGAGGATGTGGCGGCTGTGGCGGCGTGTGTCGATCTTTTCCATCTTCGCTCCCGCTGTCGTGGTCCGTCCAAAGAGTATACGCAAGAACGTGCGGCGCTCGCCAGAAGATACAATAATCGGGACCAGCAAGGAGAAAGGCGATTCTCGTGGAGACGAAACAAAAACACCGGGTAAGCGCCGGAACGCGCATAGGACACGTTCACCTGAAGGTAGCGAACATCGAGCGTTCGCTGGGCTTCTACCGCGACATCCTCGGTTTCGAGGTGATGCAGTGGTACGGCGAGGACGCCGCGTTCCTCTCCGCCGGAGGCTACCACCACCACATTGGGCTCAATACCTGGAATTCGAAGAACGCGCCGCCGGCCCCTCACAACGCAGCCGGGCTCTTCCACCTCGCCATCCTCTACCCCGAGCGAAGGGATCTCGCGCAGGCCCTCAAATGGCTCCTCGAAGCCGAGCACCCCATAGACGGAGCCTCCGATCACGGCGTCTCCGAAGCGCTCTACCTGCGCGACCCGGACGGCAACGGCGTCGAACTCGCGTGGGACCGCCCGGGAGAGGAATGGCCTCGCGACGGGGAGGGAAACCTCGCGATGGTCACAAAGCCCCTCGACGTCGAAGGTCTTCTCTCCACGCTGGAAGATTGATCGGGCCGTCGTAGAATAGCCTGCATGGGCCTCGAAGGCATCGGAAAACTGCTCATAGGCGGGGCGGTCGCGCTGCTCGTCATCGGCGGAATTCTCCTTCTCCTCGGACGGTTCGGGTTCGACAGGTTGCCCGGCGACCTCGTATTCCGGCGAGGCAACTTCACCGTGTACTTCCCGATAGGGCTCATGATCCTGCTCTCCATCATCGCCACGATCGTGCTGAACATCATCTTGCGCCGGTGAGAAGTACAGGGAGTGGGGAGTGGGGAGTGGGGAGTCGGGAAAAGCTTTCCGGCGTTCGATGCTTGCGCTCGGGAGCGGTCGGTTGCTAACTTCGGAACTGGATTACGATCTTCCCGAGAGCCTGATCGCGCAAAGACCCGCCGACCCGCGCGACTCTTCCCGCATAATGGTGGTGGATGCGAAAACGGGCGACATCTCTCACCATGCTTTTCGAGACATCCCGAAGTTCCTCTGTCCGGGCGACGCGCTGGTTTTGAACGAGACGAAGGTGATTCCGGCTCGTCTGGAAGCGAAGCGGCCTGGCGGCGGTTCGGTCGAGCTTCTGTTTTTGAGGGACCTCGGCGGTTCGTGGGAGGCCCTCTCCCGTCCGAGCAAACGCCTTAAACCGGGGATGAGGCTCTCCGCGGGCGGAACGGAGATCGCGGTGGGCGAGAGCATCGGAGAGGGGCATTGGGAGATAAGGGGAGAGGACATCCTCGCCACGCTTCACGCCCACGGTCGCATGCCGCTCCCGCCGTACATCGAGGCCACCGAAGAAGCCGAACGCTCCTACCAGACCATTTACGCGAAAACGCCCGGCTCCGCCGCGGCTCCGACGGCGGGATTCCACTTCACGGACGAGACGTTTGGAGGCGTTCGGAAAGCCGGAGCGGAGGTGTCGTACGTCACGCTTCACGTCGGGACGGGGACGTTCACGCCGGTGCGCTCCGAGAGGCTCGAAGGGCACCGGATGCACTCCGAGCACTATTCCGTCTCCGAGGAGACGACGAGGTCCGTCGAAGCCGCCAATCGCGTGGTCGCGGTCGGGACCACGGTAGTTCGGACGCTCGAAAGTTGGGCCGCGGGCGGGAAGAAAACGGGCGAGTCGGACCTCTTCATCTATCCGGGCCACGAGTGGCGCGCGGTGGACGCGCTCGTGACGAACTTCCAC
>JBOHBL010000505.1:0-3643 GCA_050698295.1 Rubrobacteraceae bacterium
CCTCCACTCCTCCACCTCCTCCATTCCTCCGGCGGCTTCGCCGCCAGGCGAAGCGACCTTGCTTTACCGTTAAGCATGCCTTTATACTGCGGGCAGAGATAGGTACGGGCTCTGTCCACGATCTCGCATGTTTCGGACGGGGCGGGGAGGCGGGAATTGCCCGTCGTTACTCGATGTACAGGGATAGAGAGGAGAGAAAATGAGTAGAGACGGAGTAGGCGTATCTCGCCGCGATTTCCTGAAGATCAGCGGCGCGGGGCTAGCCGGGGCCGCCCTGCTTGGCGTCGCCGGTTGCGGTGGCGGCGGGGGCGGCCAGGAAGGCGACGGAGGCAACGGCGGTGGCGGCAACGAGCTTATCGTCGGTCTCGACCAGGAGCCGGCCATCCTCAACGGCGACATCGTCGGCGGCGACCTGGTGGCGACTTCCAACGCCACGCGGCCCATGATGCAGGGCGTGATGCAGATAATGCCCGACCTCTCCTACGCGCCGCTCCTTTGCGACGGCGAGCCGGAGATCACCAGCACGGATCCGCAGACCATCGAGTTCAGCTTTCTGGAGGACCTCACGTGGTCCGACGGAGAGCCGATCACCGCCGACGACTTCGTGTTCACCTACGAGACCCAGATGAACGAGGAGTGGCAGATCATCACTCGTGAGATCTGGGACAAGATAGACACCATCGAGACGCCGGACGGCCCGGACGGGCTGGCGGTCCGCATCATCTTCTCCGAGCCGGACGCTCGATGGCGCGACCTCTTCGGCAACCAGGACCTCCTGCCCCGGCACGTTCTGGAAGGCGAGAACTACAACCAGTTCTTCAACGACGAGATCGTCGGCAGCGGCCCCTACGTCTTCGAGCGTTGGCGCAAGGGACAGGACCTCACGGTCGTCCGCAACGAGAACTACTGGGGCGAGGCGCCGGCCATCGAGAGGATCACGTTTCGCTTCATCCCGGACACGAACTCGCTCAAGGCGGCGCTCCAGTCGGGAGAGGTGCAGTTCATCAACCCGCCGCCCGACATCGGGCTCATCGAGGAATTGGAGGGTTACAGCGGCACGAACGTGCTCGTCGACTTCGGCGCGGTGTGGGAGCATATTGCCTTCAACGTTGAAGAGATAGACAATCTCGCCATCCGGCAGGCCATCGCCCTCGGCGTCAACCGCGAGCAGATCATCGAGGAGATCCTCCAGGGCGAGGCCCGCGCGCTCCAGAGCGTGCTCATGCCCGAGCAGGAACCGTACGCCATCCCGGCGTGGGAGATCTACGGGTTCGATCCCGATCGGGCGCGAGAGCTCGTGCGGCAGGCCGAGGGCGAGGGCGCCTCGACGGAGATCGAGTTCTCGACGACCTCGGACAACACGTTGCGCGAGACCGCCCAACAGGTCATCCAGCAGCAGATGGAGGACATCGGCATCACGATCACCATCAACAACTCCTCCGCCGAGACGTTCTTCGGCGAGCGGATGCCCGAGGGCGACTTCCAGATGGGCGAGTGGGCGTGGAGCGCGACTCCGGACCCCTCGATCACGACGCTCTTCGCCGCCGACCAGGTGCCCCCCGACGGCCAGAACTACTACCGCTATCAGAACGAAGAGGCAACCGAGCTCATGGTGGAGTCCGACGTGACCATCGACGAGGACGCGCGGGTCGAACTCATCCAGCAGGCGCAGGAGATCATGGCCGAGGACTGCCCCCTGGTCCCGCTCTACCAGCGGCCCGAGATCTACGCCTTCTCAGAAGACCTCTCCGGCCCGGAGGTCAACCCGACGCTCGCCACCGCTTTCTGGAACGTCGGAGAGTGGACGATGGGATAGGAAGTTTTCGAAGCGGAGGCTGCCTCGCGGCCTCCGCTTCGGCGTGTTTGCGTGGCGCGCTTTTGCCCGGCGGATAGTTTAGAATCCGGCTATAGGAAGGGAAAGACGTTGATCGGGACCACGGAAGCGAGGTGGCCGGAGACTTGCTAGCTTATTCCATCAGGAAGTTCTTCTTCAGCCTCGTGGTGCTTTTCTTTGCGAGCGTCACGATCTTCACGCTCGTGAACCTCGGCTACGACCCGCTGGCGGACCTCCGGCAGAACCCGCGCATAAGCGGCGAGGACATAGAGCGGATAGCGTCCATCTACGGTCTCGACAGGCCGTTGCACGAGCGGTACGTCATCTGGATCACGGACTTCGTCACCGGCGACTTCGGATTCTCCGTCAACAACCAGAGTCCGGTGGTGGACCTGATCACACCCCGCATCTGGCCCACGGTCCTCCTGATGGGCTCCTCTCTGATCTTCACGGTGATCATCGCCGTGCCTTTTGGCATATATTCGGCGATAAAGAAGTACAGCGCCCTCGATAACGTCGGCACGTTCTTCTCGTTCGTCGGCTACTCCATGCCGAGCTTCTGGCTCGGCCTGATCCTCCAACTCGTCCTCGGCGTCTACCTGACAGCCTGGGCCGGGACGCGCATTTTCTACACCTCGGGGATGAGCACGCTCGACGGAGGTTTCATAGACCTCCTCCAGCACCTCACGCTCCCGGTCATAACGCTGTCGGTGATCGGCATCGCCTCATACAGCCGCTTCCAGCGCGCGGCGATGCTCGACGTGTTGTCTTCGGACTACTTGAGGACGGCCCGCGCAAAGGGCCTCAGCCAGAGACGGGTGTATCTCAAGCACGCGCTCAGGAACGCTCTCATCCCGGTCGTCACGCTCATCGCGCTTGAGATGGGGGTGCTTCTGGGTGGCGCGATCATCACGGAGACGGTCTTTGCGTGGCCGGGACTCGGGTTCCTTTTGGCGGACGCTCTCTACAAGGGCGACTACAACACGGCGCTGGCCCTGCTCATGCTCACGGCGGTGCTTGTGGTGTTCTTCAACTACGTCGCGGACATCGTGTACAGCATCGTGGACCCGCGGATCAGCTACAGCTAATGGGGGTCTCTGGATGACGGATCAAGACCGGGTGGCGATGGGGACGACGCAAGACACCGCGCGGGTCTCGGAACCCGCCGGAGAGGAGTACGGCAGCGTCAAGGGCCGCACGCAGCGCGAGATCGTCTGGAGACGTTTCAGGCGCCACCGGCTGGCGATGATCGGCGGAATCGTATTGATCCTCCTCTACGGCGCGGCGCTTTTGACCCCCGTGATCGCACCCTACGAATACGACGAGCCGGACTTCGCGGCGATCAACCAGGGGCCTAGCCTCGCTCACCCGATGGGCGCGGATCGCCTGGGGCGCGACGAGCTCACCCGCGTCCTCTACGGCGGGCGGGTCTCGCTGATGGTCGGTCTCGGAGTGGGCATCTTCTCCACGGCCATAGGCGCGGCGGTCGGCATCCTGGCCGGTTACTACGGACGGCGCGTGGACACGTCGCTCATGGCCCTCACGGACTACATACTGCTGTTGCCCCTGATACCGCTCCTTCTGGTCGCGGGGAGCATATTCAGGTTCACGCCGGTCACGATAACCTTCGTCCTCGTGGTGCTGCTCTGGGGGGCCATAGCCCGGCTGACGCGGGGTCAGGTCCTCTCTCTGCGAGACCAGGAATACGTGCTGGCGGCGAAGGCCGTCGGGGTGTCGGACTTCAAGATCATGGTCAGACACGTACTCCCGAACGTCGTCGGTGTCCTGGTCGTCCAGGCCACGCTCTAC
>JBOHBL010000506.1:0-1836 GCA_050698295.1 Rubrobacteraceae bacterium
GAGGCGATGCGGGCGACGTGAGGGCTTTCGGAGGATGAACTGCGTTTTCGGGAGTCCAGCGGTTTTCGGGTTGTCGGACTCCCGAGGAGAAAGGAAGGCGAACATGAGCGAGAGGAACCGGACTGACCCCGCGTACGTGATGGGTCGCTCCGCAGAGGAGACCATACGCCTCCAAAAACAATCCCTGCTATACGACCCGTCCACCCGTCGGCTCTTCGAGGAAGCCGGGATCACGACGGGGATGAAGGTCTTGGATGTGGGGAGCGGGGCGGGGGATGTGGCTCTTTTGGCGGCGGATTTGGTTGGGCCGGACGGCGTGGTGGTCGGGGTTGATTCCAATCCGGGCATCCTTGAAGCGGCGCGAGAACGCGCTCGCGCGGCGGGGCTGGAAAACGTGTCGTTCATCGCCGAAGACATCCGCGGCGCCGGCGGCTTGGATCCCGATTTCGACGCGGTGGTCGGGCGGGTCGTCTTGATATACCTCGGCGAACCCGAGGCGACGCTGCGCTCTTTGAGCGGACATCTCCGGCCGGGTGGCATCGTGGCGTTTCAGGAAATCGACTGGACGAACGGCCCGACCGCCGTGCCTCCTTCCCGGCATCTGGCGCGGGTGTGGGAGTGGGTGCCGGAAATGTTCCGTCGAGCCGGTCTCGACCCGCAGATGGGCTTGAAATTGCACCAAACCTTTCTCGCCGCCGGCTTGCCGACGCCGACGATGCACCTCGATGCGCCGGTCGGCGGCGGCCCGGACTGGGCGGGCTTCGATTACATAGCCGGCGGTTTACGCAGCAATCTCCCGCACATCCTGCGACACGAGGTCGCCACGGAAGAGGAAGTGGACATTGACACCTTTGCCGAGCGCATACGCGCCGAGGTCGTCGGTCATGAGGGCGTCATTATGTTGCCGACCTTTGTCGGAGCTTGGGCGCGACTGCCTTGACCATGATGCTCCCATGCTTTCGCCTCGACCCGAACACAAAGCCATCCTCACGGAAGGCCGATCCATTCGCAGCGAGCGCGCCAAATAGCGGTTGCGGGAAAAGGAAGGAGATCGCCATGAACGATCCCGAAGAGATCCTCTCGTACTGGTTTCCCCCCGGCCACGACGCCGACGGCGAGACTTTGCACCGGCGGAGCATGTGGTGGTTTCGCGGCGGGCCGGAGGTGGATGAGGAAATAATCGAGCGGTTCACGCCCATCGTGGAGCGGGCGCATCGGGGCGAGTTGGATTTTTGGGCGGACACGCCGCGTGGACGACTCGCGCTCATTATCGTCCTCGACCAGTTTTCACGAAGCGTGTACCGCGACACGCCGATGGCATACGCCGGGGACGAAAAGGCGCTTCGGCTCGCCCTCGAAGGCATCGAGGCCGGGATGCTTCGGGAATTGACCGATACCGAGCGCCTTTTCTTCACGATTCCGCTCGGCCATTCCGAAGACCCGGCCCTCCACGACTTCGCCGTCCGTCTTCGCGAAGAGGAGGTTGCGAATGCTCCGCCGCATCTCCGGGCGTGGCATGAGGTGGTTCTCTATCAGGCGACGGGACACCGCGACATCATCGCCCGCTTCGGTCGCCACCCGCACCGAAACGAAATACTCGGTCGTCCGTCCACCCCCGAGGAGATCGAGTACCTCGAAAACGAGACGCCCGTCCACAGGCGCAAAGTACCCGGAGAGGAGTCTGTTTTGTCCGAAGAGAACAAAATCATAGTGCGGCGCGTTATGGAGGAGGTCGTGAATGGCGGGGATATGGGGGTGGTTGAGGAGCTTTTCTCCGGGGATTATGTGGATCACAATTTGCCGCCTGGCGGCTCGCATCGGGAGGCTCTCGTGGAG
>JBOHBL010000507.1:0-1400 GCA_050698295.1 Rubrobacteraceae bacterium
CACGCGGATACTTTTGCATCAGCTCGCCATACAGGGCGGAATCGGCGGGCAGGCGTCCGACATCGAAATACACGCCAAGGAGATGATCCACAGCAAGCGGCGAGTGAATGAGATCATTGCCGAAGAGACCGGACAACCTTTCGAGAAGGTCGAGCGCGACACCGACCGCGACTTCATAATGAGCCCCGAGGAGGCGATAAAGTACGGCGTGATAGACGGCATAATCACGAGCTCCGTCGCCAACGTCTCCGGGGACGGCAAAAGATAAGGAACCTTCGGATGCGAGTGGCTCTCATCTCCGACATACACGGCAACCTCGTTTCGCTCGAAGCCGTGCTCTCGGACACCGAGGGAGTGGACCGCATCGTGTGTCTCGGAGACGTCGCCGCGACGGGGCCGCGACCCTGCGAGACCATCGAGCGCCTCATGGAATTCGACTTCCCGACGGTCATGGGCAATGCCGACGAGGATCTACTGCGACCCGTGTCCGCCGCGAAGGCGAGTGAGGATGCCCGGCGCGTTCACGACATAGACCGATGGTGCGCCGGGCGACTTTCGGAGAAACATCTCGATCACATTCGGACATTTCGGGAGACGGTTGATTCGTCCATCGAAGGCGGTCGCAGTATGCTTTGCTTTCACGGATCTCCAAAGTCGAACACGGACATCGTACTCTCCACGACCCCGGACGAAGAACTCGGCGGGATGATCTCCGGCCACACTGCGGACATCATGGCGGGCGGACACACGCACGTCCAGATGATGCGGCGGTTTGAAAACGTCGTGCTCGTCAATCCCGGAAGCGTGGGTTTGCCCGTGGACGGCGCGCATAA
Organism: Rubrobacteraceae bacterium; assembly: GCA_050698295.1. GTDB lineage: Bacteria > Actinomycetota > Rubrobacteria > Rubrobacterales > Rubrobacteraceae > JACCWD01. The sequence goes on from JBOHBL010000507.1 coordinate 834, forward strand.
TCCGCCGTGGGCCGAGTATGCGATCATCTCTTCGGGCGCTGGATCTTCGAGCGTGGAGATGCGGCGGGTTCCGGTGGACGTTCGGAAGGTCCGTCGCGCCGCGCTCGAAAGCGGGATGCCTCACTCGGAATGGTGGGCTTCGGGATGGAGGGAGTGAGCGCGTGCCCCTCACGCATGAGTACATAAGGCATCGAGCGGGATATTCGTTCGGCTCGGGCGCTGCCTGGATCCGGATTTACCGCGCCCGCCCGAGCGATGCCCCAGTCGTCGTCTGCGAAGAAGTCTCCGGCATCGGTGGCGCGAGCGTGGACGAGATGTCCTCCCAACTCGCCGCCGAGGTCGTGAAGGAACATTTCCCGAACGGATTGCCGAACCTCCCGGTCCCGCTCCTGTGGATCGAACACAGACCGCCGCGCCGCCGGGGTTCCGGAAAATACTTCCTCCTCACCTTCCAATCCTACGAGCCACGCCCCGTCGCCGCCGGTTTCACGCGCCGCATCTCACTCGGACCACCGAAGCGCGAGCCGCTGACTCCAGGCGAAGCCGCCTCCCTTGTCTGACAGCGGG
>JBOHBL010000508.1:0-1277 GCA_050698295.1 Rubrobacteraceae bacterium
CTGCGGTACTGCTCGAAGTTCTTTGCGAACATGCGGGCAAGCTCGCGAGCCTGTGAGTCGTACTCCCCCGCGTCGGACCAGGTCGCCCGGGCGTCCAGCACCTCGACGGGGACGCCGGGGCACGAAACTGGGACCTCGACGTTGAAGATGTCGTGATGCCGGGTTTCGACGTCGTCGAGGAGCCCTGCGGTGACGGCATCGACCATGGCACGGGTGTGAGCCAGGTCCATCCTCTTACCAACTCCGTAGGGGCCACCGGTCCAACCGGTATTCATCAGGTAGACGCTGGCCCCGTGCCTGTCGATCCGCTCGCCGAGCAACTTCGTGTATACACCGGGGGCGAGGGGCAGGAACGGGGCCCCGAAGCAGGTCGAAAAGCTAGGCTCGGGCTCGTCTCCGAGGCCGGCTTCGGTTCCCGCCAGCTTCGACGTGAAGCCCGAGAGAAAGTGGTACATAGCGCCGTTGGAGTCCAGCCGGGAGATCGGAGGAAGCACTCCGAACGCGTCGGCCGTCAGAAAGATGACCGTGCTCGCGTGACCCGCCCGTCCTTCGGGGACATGATTCGGGATGAACTCGAGCGGATACGCCACCCTGGTGTTCTCGGTCAGCGAATCGTCCGAGTAGTCGGGAACCCGAGTAACCGGGTCGATGACGACGTTCTCGATGACCGATCCGAACTTGATCGCGTCCCAGATCTGGGGCTCCTTCTCCTTGGAGAGGTTGATGCATTTCGCGTAACAGCCGCCCTCGAAGTTGAAGATTCCGTTGTCCGACCAACCATGCTCGTCGTCCCCGAGAAGCCGGCGTGAAGGATCGGTGGAAAGCGTCGTCTTGCCCGTCCCCGAGAGGCCGAAGAACAACGCGACGCCGTCGTCCGAACCGACGCTTGCGGAACAGTGCATGCCGACTGCTCCTGCCGCAGGGAAAAGGTAGTTGCCCGATGTGAAGATCGACTTCTTGATCTCACCCGCGTAGTGCGATCCGACGATGAGGACGAGCTTGCGCTCGAGATCGACGCCCACGAAGGTCTCGGTCCTGGTTCCATCGCGCTCGGGCTCGGTCTCGAAAGTAGGAGAAGACAGGCTTATGAACTCGGGTTCGAAGGTCGCCAGCTCAGCGCGCGACGGACGCCGAAACAACTGTTGCGCGAACAACGCATGCCAGGCGAGCTCGGCGACAACGCGCAACTTGATCTGATGCTGGGGGTCCGCACCGATGAACCCGTCGATTACGAACAGATCCTTGCCGGATAGATGCTCTCGAACCCGGTCGTAGAG
>JBOHBL010000509.1:0-3042 GCA_050698295.1 Rubrobacteraceae bacterium
GCTCCGCTATGGCGCCCGTGATGTTCCCGTTCAGCACAAGAAGCTCCGCAGCCCAAAGCTTGGCCCATGGCCGGTCGGGCCTCGAGTCGATGCGACCCTGGATCATGGCAATCGCTTTCGCAAGAGACTCACCGCTAAGGTCGGAAGGCATGTCACTCACCCACTGGCCGAAGTTCGCCGGGAAAGATGACGAACTCACCTACGAGGCATCGGCGGCGTTTTTCGCGGGCCTCATTAAACATTTCGTTCGCAACTGCGTCATCGTGGATGTTATTATGGATAACCGCGACGCTGTCTTGAAACCGCCCCTCGCAATCCCAAAGGGGGCGGCGGATGAGGTTCGGGCAGTCTGCCGCCGCCGGGCTAATCAGCTCTCCGAGAATCAGGAAGGGGATGCCGGCGAGCCTCCTTGCCACACTCCACCACGGCCACCGCGCGGTACAGGTCTCCGGCACCGGCACGAGATCAGGAACGGGTCGAAGATTGGGAATACGCGGTTGAGCCCTCCCGGGAGAAACGGGCACCGGGTCAGGCAAGAGGGTCCCACCCGGTGGATTGGGATCCCGTCCGCCTCCGCCAACGTCACCACCGACGTCCCTGGGGGGAAGTGGAATAGGAATACGTGGGATAACCCAAGGGTGGGCGCTTACTACGCTGTCTTCGCAGGCATTCCCTGAAGGACATTCACCCAACCCCGTCGGGTCTATCAGCCACGCCGGCTTGTTCAGCGCGTACGCATAGCGGTTCCACCTCTGGGGATTCTCCGGCCGGCCTCCCACGGGATCCGGGCTCAGAAACCGGCCCGTCCAGTGGTTGTAGTGGCGGGCGTGCATGTAGTCGAGGTCGTCGTTGGGGCTCGACACGTCCGCCAGGTCCCTCGTGTGGCCCGTGAACTTCATGCGCTCGTCGTCCTGGTCGAACGCGGTCACCTCCTCGCCGAACCCGTAATAGGCGTGGGAGGAGACGAGGGTCCCAGCCGCGTTGGTGATCGCGCGAGGCGTGCCCAGGTGGTCCAGGTGAAGCCGCTGCCAGCCGTCGAAGGTCTTCGTCGCGAGCAGGCTCCCATCCCGGTAGACCACCTGCCGGTCCCGAGCCCACACTCCCCCGTAGTCAATATAGGCCGCCAGAACCCGGTTGTCTAACCCGCGTAGCTCCCACCGCGTCTGGGTGAACTGCATGTACATCCAGATCCGCTCGTCGTCCGCGGTGTAGAAGTAGTACCAGTCCTGACCTCCCGACCTCATCCGTGTCATCCGGTTGAACGCGTCGTAGCTGTAGATGTTCCCGTTCCAATCGGTCAGATTCCCCGCCGCGTCGTAGCCCGTCCCTATCCCGGTCAACCGGTTCGTCCCCGAATCCGTTGGCGTGCTCCGGCCAGAGTCCCCGCTAATCCCCTGGATGTTCCCAAAGGCATCGTAGCTGTAAAACTGGTCCATCCCGAATCCACTCCCAACGTCCCACACCGACCCGGTCACCATCCTCTGCCTCAGGTCGTAAAAATACTTGTCGTTGCCCACCCGGGTCACACTACCCGTCCCGTCGTACACGTAGGACCCCGAACTCCAATATATGCTCGACCCCTTCGATACCTCAAACGACCGCGGGCGCCGCATCCCCCACGGGTCGAGCCCCCGTGTCTCGACCACACCGTTGCCGTGCGACACCTGATACACCATCCCGTTGGAATGATACGTGATCGAAGTCTGATCCGGCACGACCGCGGAGAGAAAGCCATTCGTGTACGAAAACGAAACCGGCTCCGGGTCCCCAACCTGGCCGCCGCAGGGCCAATGCGTGCAGTCCGGATACCCGATCGAGGCAACCTGACCCAGATCGTTGTAGTCCAGGACTGCGTGAACGACTTCGGCGACGAGAGACCACCAATCGTCACCGTGGCCAGCGTGTCCCGCCCAGACACCCGGCCCTGACGGCCCCCGTAGAAGTACGTCTCCCCTATCTGCACCGCCGAAAAATCCACCGGCGTCGTGTAGTTGTACCGGTTCGCCGTAGCCAGCTTCCCGTTGTTCCAGACCCCCGAACCGTTCGACGCCCCATACGTGAACGCCTTCAAGACCCGCTGCAAACCTCCCGTCTCCCGAACCTGCGTCACCCGCTCCGCTCGGTCGTACGTAAACGTCAGGTCGTTCGGCCCGTCAACCTTGCGCCCCGCGTGCCCGCGGGCATCGTAGTTGGAGTAGGTCACCAGGCCGTTGCCCGACGTCCCCTTCTCCGGATGCTTCTCCGAAATCATGAACCCTCGGTTGTCGTACGTGAAAAGACGCGTCTGCGTCGTCAGACCGTCTGTCGAGACCACGCTCTTCAGCCGCCCACCCACGTCGTACCCGTGCGTCGCCGTCAAACCGCCCAACGGCTCGATCACACGGTACAACCGCCCCTGCCGGTCGTAATGCTCCACCGTCGTCGCCGACGACTCCACGACCTGACCCCCGCTCTCCGATGTCGCGACCTTCACCGTCCGAGACACCTGCCGGTCCCCCAGATACACATACGTCACATCGTGCCCGGCACCGTCGGCAGGTCGCACGATCCCGGGACGGCCAAAGGGATCGTAGTTCAAATACTGGGTCTTGAACGCCGTGTTGCCCGGTTCCGAGACCGTGCTCTTCCAGCCGCGGGCGTTATAGGTCGTCAGCTCGCTCGACCAGGCGCCGTTCGGCATCAAGACACGCTCCTCCGAGAGACGGCCAAACGCATCGAAACGCGTCTCGCTCTGCGCCAGAGTGCTCGCCCCGCCGTTGCTGCGCCGGTACACGTAGGTTCGCGCCAGAATCGTGGGCGAGGTCGCTCGCGTATAGACCGTCTCCGTCCACCCGTCGTGCGGCGCGACCGGCTTGCTGTGCCGAAGCCGCCCCATCGTGTCGTACTCGAAGTCCGTCTTGATCGCCGAGGTGTCCCGAGAGGCCTGGGACAGACCCGTGTCCCCCAAAAGTCCCCGAAAGGGCTGGCCCACGTCTCGTACCGTACACACACGCCGTGCGGCCACCCAGAGGAAAAGGCATAATGAATTCGAAAGGTCTGACC
>JBOHBL010000510.1:0-3361 GCA_050698295.1 Rubrobacteraceae bacterium
CTTCAGCGGGGGAGACGCCGTCGCTGTCTTTGACGGCTTTCAAAAGTTCGCGCTCCTTCTCGGGAGAGGGAAGGCTTTGACGGAGGTTCGCGGGGATGCCGAGAGTTTCGCCGTACCCGGACTTCGAGAGGCCGCTCGCGAGGGACGACGCGCCGAAAAGGGCGCACCCGAACCCGATCAAAAACACGAAAAACGACGAATACGCGAAGATCATATACACCCCGCCGAGAAGAAACACCGCCCCGAGCGCGAGGTCGGTCAACGGACTGTTCGGCTGGGAATCGTCGCTCATATGTCGTGCCTCCTTTTCTCCAAAACAGCGTACCGCGAAGCGTGGACGGAAGTTTTTGGCGGCTTCGTCGCCGTTTCGGCTTTCGCCAATAACCAAGAACCGGAGCGAGGCGACCCGCAAAAATACGTAGTTTGAGTGATGCGCGAGGCATGGGTGTGGGAGTACCCTTCACTATCGGCGGAGATGTCGGAAGAGGGGATATGAAACGGTCGAAGACGGCGGGCGCGGGATGACTCTTCGAGGCTCGCACGCGCTTTTGCAAGGGGAATGGACATCGTGGCGTTGAGGAAAAAAGAGAGCCGCGCCGCGTGGGTGGCGTGGTCTTTGTGCGCGGCGGTCTTCGTGGGGATGCTCGGCGTCTTCGCGCTCGAGTTCGTCAACGGCGTGAACATCATCACCGCCGGGCTTCCGTTAATTTGGCTCGCGAGCGCGGTGGTCGGCGCGCTCGTCGTCTCTCGCCAGCCTCGGAACGTCGTCGGATGGTTTTTTCTGGGAAGCGCGTTTTTCGCCACGCTCAACGTCCTCCTCGGACAGTACGCGCTCTATGGGATCGAAACCTCTCCCGGCTCTCCGCTGGCCGGGACGGCGGCGTGGGTTTCCATAGCCGTCGGGATGCCGGGGCCGCTCATCGCTTTCGTGCTTATTCCGCTGTATTTCCCGAATGGGAGGGCGCCTTCGCGGAGGTGGGGAGTATTCGTGTGGTCGCTTCTCGCTTTTTTGCCCCCGATCATGGTTCTTGACGTCCTCTCGCCCGGCGTCGCCGTGTACGGCACGAACGTGCGAAACCCCCTCGCCATCGCCGCCCTCGCCCCGTACGTGGACGCGTTCCAGACCGCCCTCATCGGATGGTTCATAGTCCTCATATTCGTGGCGGCGGCGAGCCTCGTCTTCCGCTTCAGAAATTCCTCCGGCATCGAGCGCCAGCAAATAAAGTGGCTCACGTTGGCCGCCGCGACCATCCCTGTATGGTTCACCATAAACGCCCCGATAGAAGAGAACTTCCGAACCCTCTTCGCCATCGTGGACTCACTCATCATCGCCGGAATCCCCGTGGCCGCGGGCATCGCCATCCTCCGCTACCGCCTCTACGAAATAGACTTCATCATAAACAAAACCCTCGTATACGGAACCTTGACGGCCTCGCTCGTCGCGGTGTACTTCGGGATGGTGGTCGGCTCGCAATACCTCTTCCGCTCCCTCACCGGCGAGGACTCACAGATCGCCATCGTCGCCTCGACATTGGCTATAGCCGCGCTTTTCACGCCTTTCCGACGTTTCCTGCAAAACTTCACAGACCGCCGTTTTTACCGGAAGAGATACGACGCCCGCGAAACTCTGGCGTCTTTCTCCGCGCGCCTCCGCGACGAAACCGACCTCGACGACCTCACCGGAGACCTCGTCTCCATCGTCGAAAAAACGATGCAGCCGGAACACGCCTCGCTGTGGATGAGGCCGCCGGAGGGTTCGGAGGGAAGGCAATGATGCGTTGCGAAGGGCGCGAATCGCGGTTTTTCGAGAATATTTTTCGCGAAACCCGGTTTCGTAACGCTTCCCGTAACGTTCCAAAGACGCATCGCCCCTAACATGGAGGACAAATGACTACGAGAACGAGAAATAGAGAAGGATTCTGGAAGAGCTTCCTCGGACGCGACGGAGGACGCGAGCCGACGCAAATCGTCGAGACCCCCGAGGCCGAGCCGGAGACCGTTCGCCCGGCGACTTCCGAGGCTCCCGAGATAGACATTTCTCCGGGGGACCCGATCCTCGCGTATCTCGCGAGCGTCTCGGGGGCTGTGGAGGTCGAGAATATAAAGCTCGACTCCCCGGCGGTGCGGGCGATGCGCGAAGCCGACATAAAGATGGTCGTGCCGCTCGTGAGCCAGGGCGAGCTCATCGGCATCCTCAACCTCGGGCCGCGCCTCTCCGAGCAGGAATATTCCTCCGACGACCGGAAGCTCCTCGACGACCTCGCCTCTCAGGCCGCTCCGGCGGTCCGGGTCGCCCAACTCGTCCGCGAGCAGCAAAAAGAGGCGCAGGAAAAAGAGAGGATCGCAAACGAACTCCGCGTCGCCAGCCTCATCCAGCAAACCCTCCTCCCGAAGTCCGAGCCGGACTTGCCGGGCTACGACATCGGAGCTTTCTATAAACCCGCCCGCGAGGTCGGCGGAGATTTCTACGACTTCCTCGACCTCGAAGACGGCCGCCTCGGCCTCATCATCGGCGACGTGACGGACAAAGGCGTCCCGGCGGCGATGGTTATGGCGACGACGAGAACGCTTCTTCGCGCCTCCGCGCAACGCTTCGGCTCTCCCGGAGACGTCCTCGAAAGGGTGAACGAAGTACTCGTGCCGGACATCCCCCCGAACATGTTCGTGACGTGTCTTTACGCCATCCTCGACCCCGAGTCGGGCCGCCTCCACTATGCGAACGCCGGACACGATTTGCCATATCGAAGTCGCCGGAAAACCGCCGAGGAGCTTCGGGCGACGGGGATGCCGCTCGGCCTCATGCCGGGCATGGGCTACGAAGAAAAAGAAGTCTTCATTGAGGAGGGGGACACGGTGCTTTTTTACAGCGACGGGCTGGTGGAGGCGCACGACCCGGAGCGCGAAATGTTCGGCTTTCCGCGTCTTCAAGGACTCGTCGGGGCGCATCGCTCGGGCGGGGCTTCGCTCGTCGAGTTCCTTCTTTCCGAACTCGACCGGTTCACCGGGGACGGGTGGGAGCAAGAAGACGACATCACGCTCGTCACTCTGAAAAGATCGGAGACAAAGGCATGATGCCCGGAAGACCTTCCCGCGATGGTGTCCGTGAGACGCTCGCAACCCTGAAAGTCCCGAGCGAACCGGGCAACGAACGCCACGCGATGGAAGAAGTCGCCGAGGCCGTGAAGGATGTCGGGCTTCCCTCTCCGAAGATGGAGCGCCTCAAAACCGCAGTCGCCGAGGCGACCATGAACGCGATGGAGCACGGCAACGAGTACGATCCCGAAAAGCCCGTGTACATCGAGGCCGCGGTGTCGGACTTGCCCAGGAATAGATAGCCGTTCCGGTTGAGGGCGAAATGAAA
>JBOHBL010000511.1:0-1376 GCA_050698295.1 Rubrobacteraceae bacterium
GTATAAATTCGTTATCCTCGACTTCGCAGACGACGTGGGTCGAGAAATCTATCGTCGGCTGGGCGATGTACTCGATGGGGTTCGCCTCGACCATTTTTCGGAACATCTCGATCTTCTCCCTGCTCGACTCCGGGCCGATCATGACCTCCTTGCCCCCGTACCCGCCCCGGCTCTTGACCACGAGCTCCTCGAAATGCTCCATGACGTATTTATGGTCTTCCTCGACGGCGAGCGACCACGTCCGGGCGTTTTCTATAAGCGGCTCCTCATCGAGGTACCGCCTCACCATCTCAGGGACAAAAGCATAGACGCCCTTGTCGTCTATGATCTCCGAGTTCGGCGCGAACAGCACGTGGACTTTGCCTTCGACGTGGCATTCGAGGAGCCCGGGGACTTCGGCGTAGAGCGTGTCTTCATCCACGCGCTCGTATATGACGTCGATGCGCCGTCCCGCGGGAGTGTGGATCAAACACCCATCGCCGTCGAAAGACAGATCTTTCGTCTCCGCCAGCAGCGCGTCCATCTCCTGAGCGTAGATGTGGTGGTCGAGGTAGAACTGGTCTTCGGGACCGCCCGATACGACGGCGAGCGTGGCGTCCGGCCCTTTTGGCGAGGCGGCGCGAAGGGCGTTGCCCAGTTTCGGGAGCGACCCGTCGAGAGAGCTGACCGGCAGGCTTTTATAACTCTCCGGGAGGAAGACCTCGCGGGTCATCTTTCTTCTGCGCGTCATCGCGGCGAGTCCGACGGGCATCTTGGCGTTCTCTTCGAGGACGAGGTATTCCCAGCCGCCCGTCTGGCCGGGCTTCGCGCTCTCCACGGCGACAACGTCGAAGGCGATCTGGCGCACCGGGACCGGCCCGAAGCGATTCGGGGTCTCGATATCGTAGAGGATGCTCGATTCGACCACCGACCTCGGGACGACCTCTTCTTTTGCGGCTTCGAGACGCCGCAAAAACATGTTTATGGCTCGAAGCCTCTGGGCGAGTCCTTTCGAGAGGCGTTCCCACTCGCCCGCCGGCACGATACGCGGCATCCAGTCGGTGGGATGGGTCTTGTCTCCCGACTTGATCCCGAATGAATACTGCTCATCGAGCAAGAGAGAACGCGCCTTTTGCGCCCTCTTGACCCAGCCTCCGGCTCCCATCCGCTCCATCTCCGCGAGGACCGGCGCATAGACCGGACGTGGAGAGCCGTCGGGGAAGAAGACTTCGTTGACGCCCTTCGAGTTTCGTTCGAACTTCACAAGTGAGGGATTATACCTGCGCGGAGCGTTAGATTTTCTGGCAGCATGTTAATCTACCGTTAAATGGAGGGCAGAGCGGAGAAAAACGCCGAAAGGCGCGGCATTCGACGCGGCGCCGGGAGGGCCGTAGGGG
>JBOHBL010000512.1:0-1381 GCA_050698295.1 Rubrobacteraceae bacterium
TCTCCGGCCCACGCACCGGCGCCAGTGGTTACCAAGCCCGGTGAGGCCCCCTCGCCGGCCGAAGAGGCCGAGGCCAAGGCGGCCGCGGCGTACGGCCGCCAGAGCCCGGTTCGCTATCGGGGAACCTTCGACGACAAGCAGGAGGCGGCCGCCCGCCCCGGGGACTACACGCTCGACCCGGAATACCGGGGCTTCATCCCGATCCCGGACACAGTATTCATGATCAAGTTCAACCCGAAGCCGCGCGTCGACAATACTGTCGACAGCGACAACCCGGGCAACGATTCCCGCTTTGTGACCGCGACGATTCCAGTCGAGGGAACCCCGCAGCAAGGGGGGGGCGAGCGCTTCAACGCCAACGGCAACGGCAGCCAGATCCGTCTCGACATGCGCGCGCCTTCGATGGCGGGCAACTTCCGCTTCTATTACCAAAACGACTTCTTCGGGTCCAACTCGAAGGACTTCCAGTATCGCCTCCAGCACCTCTACGGCCAGTTCCTCGGCTTCACCGGCGGTTTCACCTATGGGATCTTCGAGGACCCGGACGCCTGGCCGGACACGGTCGACTACGAAGGCCCGAACGCCGTCATCTTCGCGCGCCGCCCGCTCGTGCACTACAGGATGTCCCTGGCAGACGAATGGAACCTGACCCTGGGCCTCGAGGATCCGGACATCCTCGTCGACACTTCGGGTTCGGGTGATCCCCCTGCCAGCCGGCGCACCCGCGCCCCTGACGGTGGGTTCAACGTCCGGTGGGAGCCCGGCAGTCTCGGCCACATGCAGTTCAGCACGATAATGCGGTCCATCGGCGTTAACGGTGGCTTGGTCGACGACCAGGATGTCTTCGGGTGGGGCGTCAATCTGGCCGGCACGTTCCACGTGACGGACAGCGACACGCTGCAGTTCTGGGGTGTCTACGGCCACGGTGTGGGCGGCATGGGCAACGACACGAGCTTCGTCAACAGCGACGCCGCTCTCGACTCGGACGGCGATCTGGTTGCGCTGGAGTACGTGAGCGGTTTGCTCGCGTTCACTCACCGCTGGACACCGCGATGGCGCTCCACGGCCACGTATGGTTACGCAAACCTCGAGAACACGGGCACGCAACCCGACGACGCCTACGACTTCACCCACTATGCGAGCGCCAATCTGATCTACCAAATATTCAAGCGTTTCAGCGTCGGCGTCGAAGCCCTATACGGGTTCAAGGAGGTGAAGAACGGCGACGACGGCGACGTCTTCCGTTTCCAGGTCAGCCTCCTCTACTCGGTCTTCGATTGAACGGCGTCTGCTCAGCCGACCATCGGGATGTCACCCGGCGGGACGTAGTGTCGGAAGATCTCGAAACCCCCTCCTATCCTCTGGAGGCTATCATGAACAC
>JBOHBL010000513.1:0-8537 GCA_050698295.1 Rubrobacteraceae bacterium
GCTTCGAGGTGATCCAGGGCTTCCTGGATCAGGCGTTCGTGTTCGTTGGCGTCGAGTTCGCGGTTGATGACGCGCCCGGAGGCGGTGAGGACCATGTCGGCGACCTCGCCCCGGATCTCGCGTATGGTGCTCTCGCGCTCGCGGTCGATCTCCTCGCGGGCGCGCTGGATTATGCGATCACCTTCTTCACGAGCTTCTTCCTTCGTCCTCGCCCGCTGTGCTTCGGCCTGTTTACGGGACTCGTCGAGGATACGGCGGGATTCGCCTCGGGCCTCTTCGAGTTGGCGGCGGTATTCGTCGAGGAGTTCCTTCGCTTCCGCTCTCGTTTTTTGGGCTTCGTCTATCGCTTCCTCGATGCGGGCCTGGCGGGTTTGGATCATGTCCCGGATTGGCGGGAACACGAACCGGTAAAGCAGGAACAGGAGGATCGCGAAGGTGACGAACTCCCAGAAAACGAGGCTCGTATTGAAAAGGTCGAAAATCCCTGTTGGGTCAAGCATGCGCTCTCCTCGGCTCTCGAACTACCTCTCTAGAAAATACCAAGTCCGATGAGCAGCGCGAAGGCGAGTCCGAAGAGCGCCTGCGCCTCGACGAGTCCGATGCCGACGAACAGCCAGGTCTGCGACTGCTGGAACGCCTCGGGCTGACGGTGAATAGAAGCGATGGTCTGTCCGAACAGATACCCCATCCCGATCCCCGACCCGATCACGGCCGTCCCGGCGGCGACACCGAAGCCCACGAGCCTCAGTCCCTCCGCGCTGCCCTGCAGCAGAGCCAGTATCGGCAGTATTTCCAGCATGTGTTTCTCCTCTCGTCTCTTTCTCTACAAAACCGTCTGCCTGTCGCCTCGCCGGAGTCCCTAGTGTTCCTGACGATAGATGGCAATCTCGATGTAAATCTGCGTGAGTATAGCGAAAATATATGCCTGAAGTATGGCGACGAAGATCTCGAACCCGTACAGAACCAGCGCCGCCGGCACCGAGAAGAACGGCATCAAGGTGCCTATCACGGAGGTGGTCCCGCCGGCGTACAGAATAAAGCTCAGGAAGATGAAGATGAGCAGGTGTCCGGCGAGGATATTGGCGTAGAGACGCATCGCGAGCGTCAGAGGCTTCGAAAGCTCCGAGATCCACTCGATCAGGAACATGAAGGGCACCATGATCGGCTTGGCGGGCATGTTGGGCGGCACGAAAGCCTTGACGTACGCCCCGAGTCCGTTGTGCCGCACGCCCTCGATCTGGACGAGCGCGAACGTTAGGAGCGCCAGCGTCAGCGTGAACGAGATGCTGCTCGTCACCGGGAAGCTGTTCGGAACGAGGCCGGTGAGGTTCAGGATCAGCAGGAACAAAAACAAGCTCAGGGTGTACGGGAACCACTTCTTCCCCTCCTCGCCCATCAATCCGCCCAGGCTGTTGCGCCCGAAACCGTATATCTCCTCGACGATCACCTGGTACGCGCCGGGGCGGTCCTTGAGTAAACGCGCCCCTATGAACAAGAGCAGGAAAGTGAGCGCCGCCCCGATCCACAGAAAGACGACCGCTTTAGTGATCGAGATGTCTATCCCAAAGAGCGAGAGTTCGACCCACTTGTATTGCCCGGCGGACCAGGCGTGGGTGATCTCCTCCCTCAACTCCTCCGGGTTCAACTGCGCCAGAGTCAGCGACGTGCTCAACTATCCCTCCGTTCTACGAATGCTCGAATCTCCAGCGGACCTCGCCGCCGCCGGAAGAAGGACCACGTTTTCCACTATATAAACTCCGACCAGACCGCAGACCATCGGCATGATCGGCCACAGATCCAATGTGATCGGGACCGCGACCGCCGCGATCGCAAAGACGATCCTCCCCGCGTATATTCCGGCTCCGATCAGCTTTTTCGCGTCGGTGGTCTGGCCGAAGATCAAAGGCACCGCCACCGCTATCGTCGAGAAGGTCGCCAACCCGACGACGACACCGTATAAAAAAGACCACGCCTCCGCCTCACCGAGATACCACCCGACCGCCACGGCCCCCGGAAGAGCGACGGCTGCCGCGACTACAGCGCCTCCGACGGCGAGTCGTCCATGCCGGCTCACCCTCCCCCCAACTCCTTGATCTTGACGAAGAGGTAATAGAGCGCGCCGGCGAACCCGAAGACCATGCCGAGCAACAAGAACAGCGGGATCGTGCCGAACAAACGGTCCAGACCATCTCCACCCGCCGTGAAAACGCCGATCAGGAATACAAACGTAAACCCCAGACCGGCGAAGCGAGTGTAGTTGCCGTTCAAGTTGCTCCCGCGAAAGTCGGTACTCAGCACACATAGATCATACCCCACATTCCAAGCTGTTGCATGCAGTTTCAAGCGTGTAAAAACCTCCGGCGACAGCACATCCCGAAGCTCTCACATCACCCACCCCCTCGAAGCGCCGCCGCCGTCCGCGCGTCGGCGGGGAAGAACGACTCGATGGCAAGCTCCGAAACCGTCACGTCGAGCGGCGTCCCGAACGTCGCCACAGTACCGAAGAACGAAAGCTCCCGCCCTTCATGGCGTATGTGGAGCGGCGCGACGATTTCATCACCGCCGCGGGTTTCGGTTTCCGGCTCGTCGCACGGATATGCGCGAAGCTCGTCCAAAAGAGCCGCGAGTCCGGTGTCGGCGGAGACGGAGACTTCGCGGCGAAGGCGACCGAGGATGTGCGCCCGCCATTCGCCGAGGTTCGTTATCCGCTTCGCCATGCCTTCGGGATGAAGGCTCGCGCGAAGGACGTTCACCGGAGGTTCGAGGAGCTCCGGTGGAACATCGGCGGTGAAGAGGGACGCTCCCTCGCTCATGTCAACGAGGTTCCATTGGCGATCCACGACGACCGCCGGGTACGGCTCGTGGCCGGCGAGAACTTTCCGCACCGCCTCGCGCACGGCGCGCATCTCCGGCGCGTCGAAATTGGTTTCCGAATAAACGGGCGCGTATCCGGCGGCGAGGAGAAGGTCGTTCCTCTCCCGAAGCGGGAGCTCCAAACTCTCCGCGAGGCGAAGAACCATCCCGCGTCCCGGCGCGGACCTCCCGTTCTCCACAAAACTCAAATGCCTCGGTGAGACGCCCGCTTCGAGGGCGAGTTCGAACTGGCTCAAACGGCGAATCTCTCGCCACCTTCGAAGCAACTCGCCGATCGGCCTCCGGCGTCTCGTAGTCTTTGCCTCGTCCATACCGAGAATGTACATCCCCGAACTTCGCGACGCCATTACCCGAGAGGTAATCGAAAAGCTTCCCCTCCGATGGCGTCCTTCTCCGCCAGACAAACCACTCGTCGCGAAAGGAGTCACAAATGAACACCCGCGAAGTCGTCGAGGAATTATTGGGAAGGATGGCGCATGGCGAGGCCGAAGCCATCGCCGACCTCTTCGCTTCAGACGTCGACTTTTCGCGCGCGGGAAACGCGCCGTGGATAAAGCCCCGTCGAAGCCGCGAGGACATGGCCGATTTCTTCGCCGAGATGGACGCGAGCTTCGTCCCCGAAGAAAGGTCGGCATCGGTGTCCACGGTTCTCGTTTGACGGAGGGGACGCCGTGGTCATGGGACACGTGACACAGCGGCTGAAAACGAACGGCAAGTCGTTCACCATCCCGTTCGCGTTGCATCTCACCATCTCCGAAGGAGATATCTCCCGCTATCACGTATACGAAGACAGCCTCACCGTCGCGGAAGCGGTCTCGGGAAAATAAAGCGAATAAGTCGCCGGGATCTCGCTCACGGCGCATCGCCGATGATTTCGCGATACCGTTCCATCACACGCCGCTTCAGTCCATCGCCGATATACATTCCGGCCTCGTTGAGGGCGTCGAGGTCTTCGGTGAAGGTTCGGTGAGCATGTCCTGTTTGGTGGATTTTTATGAGTACGCCGATGGCTCCCGTCAAAGCAACCCCGAGCATTCTCGCTCTGAGCCTCCCCCGGCGTTCGTCGATGACAGCCGGAACGCCGAGTTCGAGCGCGACGGCGATCACCGCCCTCTCACCCGCGTCCACGAACGGGGATCCACGCTCCACCCGACGAATATGGCTCTCGTCGGGGACTCGGATCTCCACACCATCCATAGCCGGGACGGCGCCTCCGGACGATCCGGGCCGACGCTCCAATTCGCGGGCGACGGCATCCGGAATGACGATGCCGTACAAAACGCGCGCGGCTTCCATATAGCCCACCGCGTCGAGATAAATAAGCGGCCCGGCGTCGAAGACCGCATCCATCATTACTTCGGGGGCCGAGGAGCCTCACGCAAGTTTCGCATCCTCTCCGCGTGCCGGAAGTCCTCGTCGAGATCCTCCTCAGAATAATCCGGATAGGGATGCCCGTGCGACGTATACCACCGGACGGTCTCCTCCCGACCCATCCCGAGCCTCTCCCCCGCCCACGCCACGCTCACCCGATCCGCTTGAACGAGATGCAAAAGCACTGCTTCGAGAACCTTCCGCTCCGGCTCGTCGCCGAGCATCCCGGCAACCTCCTCCGGCAATTCGAGTTCAAGGGTTTTCGTCTTCGATTTCATAATGGAGGCATTTTACTCGCCGGGGACGAAACAAACCATCGAGAGGCCGTCGAGATCTCGCTCACGGAGCGTCGCCCATAATTTCGCGATACCGTTCCATCACACGCCGCTTCAGTCCATCGCCGATATACATCCCGGCCTCGGTGAGGGCGTCGAGGTCTTCGGCGAAGCTCCGGCGGGCGTGTCCGGCGAGGCGCAAATTCAAGTATCTCCAGGCTGGATCCGAAAGATGGCTTTTCTCTCTGGGGGCGCGGGCATCCTGCCCGCGTGAGCGGACAGGCGTGCATCGCGGGCTGGAAGCCCACGCTCCCAGGGAAGCGTCGCGAGGGGATCCGCGCCCATCACAATCAGTTTGGAGGCGAGCATTACACCGACCGCGCCGGTCAAAGACACGCCGAGCTTCCTCGCAAGACGGCCGGCTTTCCGGAGGCTACCGGGTCTTGCGCCAGTTCCGGCCCCTTTCGGCATAGCGCAGTTCCTCGTCAAACTCTTGGGGAGCGATGTCCGGGAAGTGGTAGCCGCGACGTGTACCACTGAATGAACTCCTGCCGGCCAGGTCCCAGCTTCCCGCCAGCCCAGGCGACGCTGACGCGATCCGTCCGGATCAGACACAGCAAAAGCGCCTCGAACGCCTGCCGCTCAGGCTCCTCCCCCAGCACTTCGACGACTTCCCCGGGCAACTTGAGTTCGAGGGTTTTCATCTTCGCCTCCATCTTCTTGCGGCTTCGCGCTTTTCAGCATTTCAGCAAAAGCAAAAAGCTGACAAGCTGATTTGCTGACTTGCTGACCAGCGCGGTTCGCTGAAGGCGAACCGCCGCCAGAGATATTCTACTCGCCGGGCGTGAAGCGGACCATCGCCAGCCCGCCCTCGTCCGCGAGTTCGAGAGCGAGCGGGTCGGGGTAGCCGGCCGCGTATTTGACCTCCTCGATGCCGGAGTTCATGATCATCTTGACGCAGAGCAAACACGGCTGGTGGGTGATGTAGATCGAAGCCCCCCGCACCGAAACCCCGTGATAAGCCGCTTGAATAATAGCGTTCTGCTCGGCGTGAAGCGTCCTCTGACAACTCTCCCGCCCATCCACGATGCGAATTAAGCACCCCACGTCATCACAATGCGGCATCCCGGCGGGCGAGCCATTATACCCGGTGGTGAGGATGCGTTTGTCTCGCACGACGACCGCTCCGACGGCGAGGCGCGGACACGTCGAGCGGGTCGCGACTTCGTGGGCTATTCGCATGAAGTACTCATCCCACGAAGGGCGGGGCGCTTTGCCGACCTCCTCCCTATAAGGTTCCATAGAGCCTGTCTCCCGCGTCTCCGAGGCCGGGGACTATAAAGGACCGCTCATCGAGTTCCGGGTCGAGGGCGGCGGAGTAGAAGTTCACGTCCGGGTGTTCGGCGCAAACGCGCTCCACTCCGGGCACGGCGGCCACGGCGTGGAGGCAGGAGATCCAGGCGGCTCCCTCCTCTTTCAATTTGAAGAGCGTCGCGGACAAACTCCCGCCGGTCGCGAGCATCGGGTCGAGGACGAGGACGAGGTAGTTTTCGAGGTTTCTCGGCAGGTTGACGTAATATTCCACCGGCTGCGCCGTTTCTTCGTCTCTGAAGAGTCCCATGAACCCGACGGTGGCTTTGGGGAGGAGAGCCAACGCGCCGTCGAGCATCCCGAGTCCGGCGCGGAGGACCGGCACGAGGCAGACCGGCCCCGATATCTCCTCGACCTCGGTGGCGGTGAGCGGGGTGTTTATCCGCGTCGGTTTCGTCGGCATCCCGTGGGTCGCTTCGGCGACGAGGATGAGGGCTAGTTCTTTCATCGCCTGGCGGAAGTCGGAGGTGCGGGTGCGCTCGTCGCGCAGCACGGCGAGCTTGTGCCGGCTCAACGGGTCATCGACGAGGTGGAAGTTCTTCGCCTCAACCATAGAGCGGGAAGGCTTCGGTGAGGGTGGCGACGCGCTCGCGCAAGCCGTCCGTCTCGCCTCGAACGGTCCTGACTATGACGTCGGCTATCTCGCGCATCTCGTCGGGACCCATGCCGCGCGTCGTCATCGCCGCCGTCCCGAGCCTCACCCCGCTCGTGACCGTCGGGGGTTCGGGGTCGCCCGGGACCATGTTCTTGTTGCACGTCACGCCGACTTCTTCGAGTTGCTCTTCGAGCTGTTTGCCGTTCGCGCCGGAGCCGCGAAGGTCTACGAGCATCATGTGGTTGTCGGTGCCGCCGGAGACGAGGTTTATTCCTCCTTCGAGGAGCCCCTCGGCCATCGCCTTCGAGTTCTCGACGATGCCGGCCGCGTAGTCTTTGAACTCCGGTTGGAGGGCTTCTCCGAAGCAGATGGCCTTGCCGGCGATGGCGTGCATCAGGGGTCCGCCCTGCATGCCAGGGAAGACGCGGCTGTTCACCTTCTTCGCGAACTCGTCGCGGCAGAGGATCATACCTCCGCGCGGCCCGCGCAAAGTCTTGTGCGTCGTCGTCGTGACGACCTCGCAATGCGGTATCGGCGACGGATGCGCGTCCGCCGCGACGAGTCCCGCTATGTGAGCCATGTCCGTCAGGAAAAACGCCCCGACTTCGTCGGCGATCTCGCGGAAGCGGTCGAAGTGGAGGGTGCGAGAGTACGCGCTCGCTCCGGCCAGGATCATCTTCGGACGCTCGCGCCGCGCTATCTCCCTCACCTCGTCATAATCTATGAACCCATCCTCCCCGACGCCGTAGTGGACGAAATCGTAGGTGCGCCCGGAAAAGTTGATCTTCATCCCGTGCGTCAGATGTCCCCCGTGCGCGAGGTCCATCGAAAGCACCCTGTCCCCCGGCTCGATGAGCGCCGCATACGCGGCCTCGTTCGCCTGAGAACCGGAGTGGGGCTGCGCGTTCACGTGTTCGGCCCCGAAGAGTTCTTTCGCCCGTTCGATAGCGAGAACTTCGACTTTGTCCACCTGCTCGCAACCGCCGTAGTAGCGTTTTCCGGGGTAACCTTCGGCGTACTTGTTCGTCAGCACCGAGCCCTGGGCGGCGAGGACGGCAGGTGAAGTGAAGTTTTCACTCGCTATAAGTTCGATGGTGTTTCGCTGACGTTCCAGTTCGCCGCTCAAGGCGCTCTGGACCTGCGCGTCAACGACTTCCGTGTAAGGATCTATCATCAAGCCACCTCCGCTTTTGGTATCGGGTGAAAACCGCTCCTGATCGGAACTTCGACGTTACCTTAACCCTCTCTTCGCGCAACTAGCCGCAGAGTATACCGACCACGCCGGGACGCCTCAAATGAGGCCGGAGGCCATTTCGCGCAGCCGAGCTTCGGTAAGCTCTTCGGAGGCTCGCAACAGCTTCGGCTCGCCTCCCGAAAGGTCCACCACCGCCGAAGCCTCCCCGCCCCCCGACTCTCCTTCCACGACCGCATCCACCGCCTCGACTATGCGACGATCCACCTCTTCGAGAGACTTTGGAGGAAGTTCCCCCGAGAGGTTCGCGCTCGTGGCGTACAACGGCTCTCCGTACGCTTCGAGGACCTCCCGCGCCTTCCCCTCGGGAACGCGGACCCCGACCGTGCCGCCATCCCTCGACCTCAGAACGAGCGTCAATGGGCCGGGCCAGTACCTCTCAGCGAGCTTGAGGGCGAGAGGTGGCATTTCGAGAGCAAGGTCGAACGCCTCTTCGGAACACCGGCAGAGAAGGGCGATGGGTTTGTTCGCCTCTCTGCCTTTGATCTCCCGCACTTTCGGAAGTCCTTTCTCCGCGCAAACGAGTCCGACCACCGTTTCGGTCGGGACGAGGACGACTGCGCCTTCACGGACGATTTCAGCCGCTTTGTTCGGCGAGACGGTTTCCATATCATGCCCCCGTTCAGGAAAACGAACGTTTGTAGAGACGTAAGTATCTCCAAGTTGAATATGAGAGAAGATGTCCTGGGGGTGCGGTCATCCTGACCGCATGAAGGAGAACTTGAGCATCGCGCCCTCCAGGGGTGATCCCCGCAACGTCATCGCTCGCTCCACCTGAGCAACACGGCGCGTGGAGCAC
>JBOHBL010000514.1:0-1326 GCA_050698295.1 Rubrobacteraceae bacterium
AAATAAACCAGGCCGCCGAGGACTCCGAGAGCGGAGAGGTCCTCAAGGCGATCCTGAAGATGCCTTCCTGAATGCTGTATAAGCGGCGTTTACTTGGTAGAATCCCAGACGCCTCGTGGCGGCCGTAGCTCAATCGGCAGAGCATCGGGTTGTGGTCCCGAAGGTCGCGGGTTCGATCCCCGTCGGTCGCCCTCGTTTTGCGCCAACTGATACACTCCTCGAATGTCCGATTTTCAGAAGTTCACGAGCCGAGCCGAGGCTAGGAGGGCGCGCGGGCATGAATATCGTGGGCGGAGGATCGGGTTTTTCCTTATCGTGTGTGTGGCTCTCGTCGGGGGGATGGCCTTCGGCTCCTCTTTCGACGGTGAGATGAATACGCTGGTCGCCCGGCCCGCCGAACTCACTGGCGCGGTGGTTTCCGAAAGTACCGGGGCAACGGAAAATGCGGCTGCGGACGAGCCGATAAACGTGTTGTTGCTCGGCATAGACAAGCGTTCTGGAGATGGCGCGGAGGAGGGGGTCAGATCGGACGCTGTCTTGATCGCCCGCGTGGAGCCGGAGTCCGGGGAGACCCGGCTGCTCTCGATGCCGAGGGATCTCTATCTCGAAGTCGAGCCGGGGGGGATGGATCGGGTCAACGCCGCTTACGCCCTCGGGGGCGTGGAGCAGGCCCGCTCGGCCGTCGAGCGTTACACCGGGGTCGGGATAGACCACTACGTCGTCATGAACTTCGAGGGCTTCGAGGATGCCGTGGACGCCCTCGGAGGAGTCAGGGTCAACCTGGAGGAAGGGCAGTACCCGGAGAACTGGAGCAACGTCGAGCCGGGCGAGCAGAGACTCAACGGCAGACGCGCGCTCATCTACGCGAGGTACAGGGACAGCGCGAACGGCGACCTCGACAGGATCGAACACCAGCAGCAAATTCTCGCGGAGGTCAGAGGCGAGTTTCTGAAGGCCGGGACGATCACCAAACTCCCCGAACTCCTCGGCGCGGTCGAGGGCAACGTAGCGAGCGACCTCGGACCCTGGGAGGCGGTCACCCTGGCCAGGGCTTTGGCCGACAGCCAGCGAGGCTCCTCTTCCGGCATCGAGTCATTCACGCTGAAGGGCGAAGGGACTTATCTCGACGACGGTCGGCAGGTTCTCACCCCCAACGACGAGGAGAATCAGGCGATCATCTCCGACTTCCTCGACTGAGCCGCTTCACACTTCGCTAGAATAGTCGTATGGGAATAGCCGGAGATATCGCCATAATCCTCGTCGCCGCCCTCGTCGGCGGCGTTATCGCCCAGAGGCTCGGGCTCCCGCTCATCCTCGGTTACATAC
>JBOHBL010000515.1:0-1827 GCA_050698295.1 Rubrobacteraceae bacterium
GTACTCGGCTATCTCGAAGCGGCTCAGAACTACCAGATTGCGCTCGTCGTAAGGCTCGCTATCGTCGGCCAGCCTGGTAGAGACCATCTCGTAATCAGCGTACTTCGTATCTTTCACCAGCTTCTCCAGAGCCGCCAAGCGCCGAGGTGAGCCTTCCCGCTCCCTCTGGCCGTTGACCTCCTGCAGGCAGAGTATGTCAGCGTCTACCCGTACCAGTTGCGGCCGCATCAGGGAGATCCTCTCTTCGAGGGAAGGCTCCTCCTCCGAAGTCTCGTCGAGGTTCTCCAAATTAAATGTGGCGATACGCAGTCTCGGCGACACGGCTGTCCTCCTTGTGGCTCGGGTGTTCATAGGCATCATAGCTGTAGCCTCTGGCTACCGTGTTACTCTGCCGTTAAATTACACCTTTCGCTGGCGTATCTAGAACCTACCCGGCCCGTAGGAACGTTGCCGAAGAAGATGTCGCCCCTTGTCCATACCGAAACATAAAGGGGAGTGGGGTGCTCCTGCTTCTCTTGTCTTTTTCCATGTTATCACAAACTATAGTTTGCAGGCTAAGGCAATATGGGATAAGGTAGCTCTGATGATGCTCTTCTAGGAGGTGCAAAAGGTGGCCCCGGAGAACTGGAAGGTACGGATGGAGATACTAAAGCACCTGGCTCGCACAAGCGCCAGGGGGAAGGGACCGCCTACTGTGCGCGAGGTGGGAGAGGCCGTCGGCTTGAAGAGCTCGCAGACAGCCTACAAACACCTCAAGAAGCTGGAAGAGTCTGGATACGTCGAGCGGGAAGGCTCTACGCGGCGGGCTCGCGGCATCCGGCTAACGGAGAAGGGCTGGGAAGCTGCCGGCGAGATGCCGCTGATGGGTAGGATCGCCGCCGGCCGTGGACTGGAGGCGGTGGCGGTAGGGGACGAAGCCTACTCCCTTGCTGCGGAGCTAATGGGCTCTCGATCTGGACGGAGCCGCTACCTCTTGCGGGTGGTGGGGCAGTCCATGATCGGGGCGCACATAGCCGATGGGGACCTGCTCGTTGTAGAGGAGGACGAAGACCCGCCCGACGGCACGGTCGTCGCTGCACTCATCGGGAACGGCGATGAGGTGACGGTCAAGAGACTCTACCGAGAGGGCGAGTACATACACCTTAGGCCCGAGAACGGCGAGCATGAGGACTTCGTTTTGCCAGCAGAGGACGTCAAGATGCAGGGGCGAGTGGTCTACGTGGTCCACCCGCCCAGAGGCAGGCGTTAGAAGACAAAGTCGATACCAGTACCAGAAGGGAGGAGCGGCGCGGACCGCGACATGAACGCCCGCGCCCAGAATTCGGATGAGGGGAGAATCCGGGACGCAAAGAAAGAGGCTACTGGAAGAACTGAAAGGCTTGTTCGGTCCCGCCTTCGGTCCCGCACTCGAAGCCTATGGCCGTTCCTTCGCTGAGCGTATCAGTCAGGATACGGGATTTCGCGCCGAGGTGCGTGACCGCTTCGAGCGGGGCCGTTCTCTGGGCGGCTTCCCGGAGCTCTCGGCCCTGATCGGCGGCATGTCCGAGGAGGAGCTGGAAGAGTTTTTCGCGTCCGGCTGGACCAACATTGCCTTGCCCCCCATCCAGCCCATCCGAGAACCCCTGGGATAGGCCTCCCTGGGAGGGGGACGTGGAATCCTACCGGGAAGACCTCTACACCGGGATGGCCTTCTCGTTCACCGATCTGCGATCCTTCGCGCGCGAGTGGCTCGAAGAGCTTCTGCGGGTCGGATACTACGGAATGGAGGAATCGCTCGGACTCCCCCTCAAGCAACAGGCCGACAACCTCTCTCCGACGCCTACGGAC
>JBOHBL010000516.1:0-2821 GCA_050698295.1 Rubrobacteraceae bacterium
GGTCAGGAGCGCGCGCCGAACCGAGAACGTGACGAACCTGTGAAGACTCGTTACTGGCTAATCGTTCGCGTAAGGCTGCGGGAGCCGATTGAAGTGGACGACGAGAATCGCGTAAGACAACAGCTCGTAGGCTACTGGGGGCGCAGGGCTATGGGTACGATCTACTTTCCCGGCAGGCGAGCTTTACGGGCAGTTCGGGGACGGAGAGCTATGTGTACGACGGGGCCGGTGAGCGTATCGCGCGCATAGGGGCGCTGGAGTCTGGGTCGGATCTGTTTACGCTTTCGCTACCCTGCCGGGCGGTGGACACGCGAGGTCCTACGGGTCCCTACGGAGGTCCCATTTTTACGGGTGGAGAGGAGCGCACCTACACGTTGGCCGGCTACTGCGGCTTGTCGTCCAACGTCTCGGGCATCGTGGGCAACCTGCTTGCCGCGGAGCCTTCTTCGGCGGGTTTCTTGAGGCTGGTGCCGGGGGGTTCTGGCGCGGAGGTTTCGACGGTCAACTTCAACGCCGGGCGCACGATCGCCAACAACTTTCGGCTGGGGCTTTCCGCCGCTTGTCAGGCCACGCTGACCGCCGGGGTTGCCAACACCCACGCAGTCCTGGATCTGACGGGCTACTACCAGAGGCCTCCCGCGACCTGGACCTTGACGTTGCGAGACGAGGGCAACCGGTTGGCCACGGAGTACTCGGTCACCTCGGGTGGTGCGTCACGGACGAAGAACTACCTGCACTTTGGGAACCTGTTGGTTGGCCTGCGGCATCCTTGGGGAGAGCACTGGTCCTTCGTCAGCGACCACCTCGGGACGCCCCGGGCGGGACGTTCTCGGGCGGCAACTGTTCTTCGGGCAGCGACTCGGCGACGACGATTCGTCGCGACGCCTTCGGCAGGATCACCTCGGTGATCGAGCCGGGCTTGGAGGCCACGGGGTACACGTACGATGCCAACGACAAGACGACGTCGGTCCAGCAGGGGCAGGCGCGCAGCTACGGGTACGACGCGGCGGGCTATCTTC
Organism: Rubrobacteraceae bacterium; assembly: GCA_050698295.1. Classification (GTDB taxonomy): domain Bacteria; phylum Actinomycetota; class Rubrobacteria; order Rubrobacterales; family Rubrobacteraceae; genus JACCWD01. The sequence goes on from JBOHBL010000516.1 coordinate 1,020, forward strand.
GGTCGGAGAACACGCCCGAGAAGGGGTTGGTGACCTACAACGACTACGGGAGCCTTGGCAATGTGCTCTCGGAGACGCAGCCGGGCAGTCTGGTCTTAACCCGCGGCTACGACTTCGCGGGACGGGTCAAAGAGCTTCGGGCCGGCGGGGTTCTCTACGTCAGCAGCTCCTACGACGGCGGCGGCCTGGCGGGAGACCTGCGGCTGGGCAAGATCAACCAGCGGGTCGGCTACAACCCGATGGCGGTCCCGGCCTCCCAGGTGATCGAGGACTTCAACTACTCGGCCGTTGGCGGAAGGCTTGCCCGCAAGGACGTGACGACGACCGGGACGCCGCTTTCCTTAGGCGCGGTGACGGAGACTTGGGGTTACAATCTTCTGGGTCTCGCGTCCTCGCACTCGCTGCCCAGGCGGGCGGGCGACCCGGACCTAACGGCGACGATGCAGTACTCCAACGGTGTTGCCGTCGGGATGACGGTCGGCGGCCAGACGGTGGTTTCGGGGGCGGCCTACCATCCCCACGGGGGTCTTTCCCGCTGGACGGCGGGCAACACCATCGTGACGACGATCGCGCAGGATGCCTCTCTGCTGCCGCGGCCGGGGGCGATCCTGGGCGGCGCGTTCTCCAGTGGAGCGTACTCCTACGACGGGGCCGGGAACATCAAGGCGATGGGAGGCAATGTCTTCGGCTACGACCTGCGCTCCCGGCTGACTTCCTCGACGGTGTCGGGGCAGTCGCTTGGCTACTCCTACGACCGGTACGGGAACCGCGTCGGCGACGCCGATCCGGCAAGCAACCGGCTCTTCGGGGGGACCTACGATGCGCGGGGCAACCTGACGGAGTTGGGCGGCCAGCGCTACGACTACGACGCCTTGTCCCGCCAGACGGCCTACAACGGAGGCTACGAGAGGTATCTCTACGCCGGCGACGGGGAACGCGTCGCCAGGCTGACCTCGCCGATTTCGGGGGCGGACTTCTTCACCCTCTTTCCCTGCCGTATCTTCGACACGCGAGACCCCAACGGCCCCTATGGGGGCCCGATCCTCTCCGGCGGGACCAGCCGGACCTTCACCCTCATCGCACGCTGCGGGATACCGGCCAATGCCACGGGAGCCGTCGGCAACTTGACGGCGGTCGGGGCTTCCCTCGAAGGCTTCTTCCGGCTCTACCCGACGGGCACCAACCCCAACAACAGCACGCTCAACTACACGGCCAACCGGACTCTCGCCAATAACTTCTCCATCGCTCTCTCGGGCAATGGCCAGATCAGCCTGGTCTCCTCCGCGACAAAACACGCCATCCTGGACGTGACCGGGTATTTCGCGTATCAGCCGCCCGTCTGGACCCTGACCTACCGGGACGAAGCCAGCCGGTTCTCCTCCGAATACACCGTGACCACCTCGGCCATCACCAGGAAGAAAAACTACTTCTACTTCGGCAACCAGCTCGTCGCCACCCGAGACAGCGGCGGAACTTTCCTCTACTACACCAACGACCACCTCGGCACCCCCCGCTCCGTCACAGGCCCCGGCGGCGTGCTCTACGAGACCCACACCTATCACCCCTTCGGCCAGGAAATCAGCGGCGGCTTCGGCAACCAGCCCCTCAAATTCGCAGCCATGGAAAGAGATGCTTCCTCCGCCAACGACTACGTCCACGCCAGATACCTCGGATCAAGCCAAGGAAGGTTCTTGAGCCCGGACCTACTGACCGGTGACCCTGCGGATCCACAGTCGTGGAATCGGTACGCGTACGCGAGAAACAACCCCGTGAATCGTTTTGACCCGGACGGGCTTAGAGAC
>JBOHBL010000517.1:0-1141 GCA_050698295.1 Rubrobacteraceae bacterium
GCTGGAATCCTATCGAAAACCTCTTCCACGCGGCTTCTCCCGAGTGGACGGAAGAGCGCATCTTGAACGGACTGTCGAGCGGCGAGGGACTTATCTATCAGGTACGCGACCGCCAGACCGGAGAGAACAAGGACGGCGAGAGGGTAACGTTAGACGAGGGCGCGCCCGATAAGCGCCTTCTCATACTCGAAGGCGAGTTCGCCGGAGTCCTGAAGGTCATGTGCCGCGAAGGGAACACCCTCTCGCCGATCACCCGCAGCGCGTGGGACGGCGGGAAATTGAACACCCTCACCCGGAACAGTCCGCTGAAGGCGACGGACGCCCACATAAGCATCGTGGGCCACATAACCCGCGAGGAACTGACGCGCCACCTCTCCGCGACGGACACGGAAAACGGCTTCGCGAATCGCTTTCTGTGGATCATGGTCAAACGCTCGAAGGTTCTTCCGTTCGGGGGTGAATGGCACAAGCTGGACACCGCGCCGCTCGTGAGGCGGCTTCGGAGCGCGTTGGACGCGGCTCGATGCGCCGGGGAGATCACGTGGGGCGATTCGGCCCGCGAGCCGTGGACGGAGGTTTACGGCCCGCTCTCCGAAGGCTCTCCGGGACTCTTCGGGGCGGCCACGTCGAGGGCGGAAGCTCAAACCGTGCGGCTCGCAACGCTGTACGCCGTCATGGACGACTCCGCGACCATTGAGGCCGGACACCTCGATGCGGCCCTCGCGCTCTGGCGCTACGCCGAAGACTCCGCGCGGTACATCTTCGGAAATGCCACGGGCGACACTGTCGCCGACCGTATCGAGGATGCGCTCGAAGAAGAGCCGGACGAAGGACTCACCCGGACGGACATCACAAACCTATTCGGGCGCAACAAGGATCGGGGCCGGATAGACGGCGCGTTGTCCCTCCTCGAAAAGCTGGGGCGCGTCAGGCGCGAAAAGGTCGAGACGAGCGGACGCGGAAGGCCCGCCGAAAGATGGTTTTCCAAGTGATGCCCTACGAATTAAACGAAAGAAACGAATTAAATCAGCGCATCGCACGGGTTTTATTCGTTTTGTTCGTTTCTTTCGTAGCCGAGAGAGGGGAGTTGTGAAGCCCGCCCGCATCTCCGAGAAGAGCTTTCAGGCTCAAATCCTCGAAC
>JBOHBL010000518.1:0-1254 GCA_050698295.1 Rubrobacteraceae bacterium
CTGCCACCCCACTCGCTGAAGGCGTCAGAGCCCATCGGGGATGGAGACTTCGCGGTCGTCTACCGTGGCGAGATGGACGGGCGCGCAGTCGCGGTGAAGGTCCTCGTCGATTACCCCATGCGCAACCATCTGAAAGGGTTTTCAGAGTTCGTACACGACGTCGCCGATCTGACTCACCCCTCGGTCGCTCCCCTCTACCAGGCGGCTCTCGACGAGAATCCGCAGTTTCTGGTGCTGGAGTACGTGAAGGCTCCGTGCCTCGGGCGACACCTCAGGACCGTGGGCAGCCCCTTCGAGACCGACCAGGTGGTGAGCCTGGTTCAGGGCCTTGCGCTCGCGCTCGACGAGTACCATCGCCGTCGGGTGGTTTACGGACCACTCACGGCGAACGACGTCTTCTACGACCAGGAACGGAATCTCTTGCGTATATCCGCGGTCGGGCTGTCAAGCTACTTGGCGGCGAACGACCCGATCAGCGGGGGTTTTCCGCGGGGCCCGGTGGCCGCTTCGTACATGGTGCCGGAACAGTACACGGGCACAATGTACGGCCCGCGATCGGATCAGTATTCGCTCGGCCTCATCGCCTTCGAAATGCTCGAAGGGAAGCAGCCAGTCTGCCTTGCCTGTCCTGCCGACCTCGAGGTCAAGCGCAAGTTCTTCCAGAACCCGGAGTCGTTTGCCGGCGAATGGAAGAGGCGGCACCCGGCCCTGGCATCCATCGTCTTCCGGATGCTGGCCGCGGACCCGGACGAGCGATGGGGATCTCTGCGGATGGTGGCCGAGAGACTGGGCCGGATCGAGTCCGAGGCCATCGCGGTGGCGAAAGCCAGTTATGGCCGAAGCTGCCAGCGCAACGAGGGCTTCTACGCCGCCTTCTACGAGCGCTTCTTCGTGAAACATCCGGCGATGCGGGGTTACTTCCGAGACCTCGAGCAGCAATATTCCAAACTCGACAGCTCGGTGCAGTTCCTGCTCAACTTCACCGACGCGCTTCGCGTCGAGCCGACCGTCCTCACCGGAACCGCCGAGTTGCACCGTCGCTTCGCGATCACACCCGCGCAGTTCGATGACTTCGCCCAGAGCTTCCTGGACACACTGCGAAGCGTCGGCGAGAGCGAGCAGGCCGTCCACGCCTGGAAGCTCAGCATTCGCCCCGGGCTGGAATACCTAAAGCGACAGGCTTCGGTCGCGCCGAAACCGTTTTCATCTCGCGAGCATTCGCCGGCCGAAACCTCACCCAAGCCTGTCCAAAAC
>JBOHBL010000519.1:0-7292 GCA_050698295.1 Rubrobacteraceae bacterium
CACCAGCAGGGGAAAGAAGCTGAGATCCCCCTCGGTGAGCGTCTGCTGCATCGCCGGCCCCGAAGGCTCGGCCTCCGGAGGCTCGAAGGCCGCCGTCGCCTCTTCCATCGCCTCCTCGCCTTCGGGCGCGGATGCCTCCATGTCGGTCAGCACGCGGTCCTGTCGCTCGGCGGACAGTTGGCGGAAGTCGTCTCCGAAGAGGTCGCGGCTTCTCCGGTCCATGTCTTTAATGCCTTCGACATACGTCTGCCGGAGCGTATCGATCCGCTGCTGCCACGCCTCGGCCCTCTTCCCCGTAAGCTCCTCGAAGCCGCTCCCGTCCGGCCTGGCGTAGACGTAATCGATACCGGAGAGGTACTGGTCCACAAACTCCACGGTCCCGGCCTCCTTCGCGCCGGGCTGGTGGTCCGTGGGGATTATCCGGGACATCGCTGCTTCGACCGTGGCCCACTGGCGCTCGTCGAAGAAGAGTCGATCCCCGTCTCTGCTCTGCCGTTCGATCACCATACGTTAACTCCTTCCTTCGCTCGCCGGCGGCTTCACTTTACGGCGCCCATTGAGAGACCCCTCACCAGGTACCGCTGGACCGAGAGAGCGGCGACCCAAACGGGTATCACGACGATGGCGCCGGCGGCCATGATCTCCGTCCACCTCACGCCCACCGGGGTGACGTACTCCGTGAGCCCGATGGGCGCGGTCTGATTGAACGCTCCGCTCAGAATGTTCGCGAACAGGAACTCGTTCCACGCAAAAATGAAGGCCAACAACCCCGTCGCGACGATCCCGGGCATAGTGAGGGGGATAGTTATCTGCACGAACACGCGGAGCCCGCTCGCGCCGTCGACCCGAGCCGCCTCCTCTATCTCGACCGGCATTTCCGCAAAGAAACCTCGAAGCAACCACACCGTGAGCGGCAGGTTCATGTAGGTGTAGAGCAAGACCAAAGACCACATAGTCCCCTGCAAACCCACACCGGAAAGCATCAAGAAGAGCGGCACCACGACGACTATTGGAGGGATGATGCGCAAAGAGAGTATCCACATCGCCAGTTGGCGCTTTCCCGGCACCCGAACGCGAGCCAGCGGGTAAGCTATTCCGGAGCCCAGCGCCAGCGCGCCCAGGGTCGAAACGCTGGCCACGAAGAGGCTGTTGAGCAGGTAGCCGCTGAATACTCCGCCCGCCAGCACCTTCCCGAAGTTTTGCAGGGTAGGAATGAAGATCCAGGTGGGGGTCTGGGTGAACGCCTGGTTGGGAGTCTTGAACGCCGTCAGGACCATCCACAGCAACGGCACGACGTAGAGAAGCGTGATGAGGATGGCTACGGTGGGTACAAGCGTTCGACCCCGCCGTACGCGCTGTTGGGGCAAATTCGTTGCTGCCATCAGTTCAAGTCCTCTCTTCTGAACATCACTCGGACGATCAGGGTCGTTACTATCAAGACGACGATGAGCATCAGCCACGCGTACGCGGCCGCGTAGGAGATGTCAAACGAGCGGAACCCGACGTTGTATATGTGCCAGCTCATGGTGTCGGTTACGTTGATCGGGCCGCCGCGGGTGGTCATGAACACCAGGTCGTATATACGGAACGCGTCGATCACTCGCAGCAGAAGCGCGACGGCTATCGGGTAGCGCAGCAGGGGAAGCAGGCAGTAAAAGAAGGTTTGAATCGCATTAGCGCCGTCGACCTTCGCGGCTTCCTCCACCTCCCTGGGGATGCCTTGCAGCCCGGCAAGGATGATCAGGAACATAAACGGCGTCCATTGCCAGGTATCGACGATGATCAGAGACGGGAGCGCCAGCTTGGCGCTCCCGAAGAAGTCCACCGGGCCGAATCCCAGCAGTTTGATGAAGTAGTTGATCAAGCCGTAGTCCGGGTTGACCAGGTAGCGCCAGAGCAACGCGACCACGACCGGCGCCACCACCATTGGAAGTATCAGGAGGGCGCGCATGAACCTGTCGACCGGGAACCGGCGGTAGAACAACATGGCGAGCCCCAACCCGAGCAGCAACTGCAAGCTCGTGGCGCCGACCACGAACTTGAGGGTCACCGTCAACGGGTGCCAGAAGTCCTGGCTGCTCAGTATGGACGCGAAGTTTTGCAGCCCGACGAAACGCGGCTCGCGCGCCTCCAGGAGGTTGAGGTCGAACAACGAGACCCTCAGCGCGTACACCAACGGGTAGACGGAGAAAGCGAGCAAGAAGAGCAGACCCGGCACCATGGGTAGCAGCGGGTACCAGCGCCGCATCCGGGATCGCTTCTTCGCCGGAGCTGGTCCTCCGGAGGGCGCGGAGCGCCGTGCCTGCTCTCTGAGAGAGGTATCCATCAGTTCACCCTTGCAGCATCTGGTTGACCTCTGCGTCTGCCGCTTCGAGGGCTTCTTCCACAGACTTCTGTCCCTGCTGAAGGGCGCTCAACTGCTCGGAGACCACCAGCTCCCAGCGCTCCTCCTGCGCGAAGAACGGGCGGGGCCGCGTGGTCTCCATCGCTTCCAGCACTTCGGGGTAACGGCGGAACCTTGCCACGTCGGTGTCGGGCAGCATCTGCTCGGTCAACTCGGGATTCGAGTAGCTCGACCTCCGCACGGGGTCGCCGCCGCCGAGGTCCGCTTGCCGAACGTCGTTTTTCTTGCTCTCCAACCAGGCGATAAAGTCCTTGGCTTGGTCGACGTTTTGCGAGTAGCGCGAGATGGAGATAACCCACTCCGCGAGGTGCGGGGCGCTCTGGCCGCCGGAACCCGCGGGGACCTGGACGAACTCCCATTGGCCGACCGTCTGTGAGTTCTCCGGAACGTCGACCTCCCATGCCCCCCACGACCACTGGAGCGCGGTCGCGATCCGACCCTGCTGGGCCGCGGTGGTCACCTCGGCGTAGGTGTAGTCGTTTATGCCCGGCGGGGTGTATTGCATGGCTTCGATCCACGTCTCCGTCGCGGCCTGCGCTTCGGGAGTGCTTAAGGTTGATTCGGTAAAGTCGTCGTTCAGCGCGTCCGCGCCGTAGCTGAACAAGAAGGAGAGCCAGGTGTGTACGTTGCCGAACCCCCTCGCGGCCTGCGCGGCCCAGCCGAAGACCTCGTCGCCGCCGAAGCTCTTCTTGTTGAAGAACTGGAGGATGGCGAGCCACTCATCCATAGTTTGCGGTGGATTAAGCTCATTGCCGGTTGCGTCCTGGAACTGGTTCTGTACGTCCGGATCCTCGAAGAGGTCTCTGCGGTACCAGAGCAGATGAGGATGGATGGTCTGCGGAACCCCGAAGAGAGTGCCCTGATAAGAACCGACTTCGAGGGCGGTTGGGAAGAAGTCCTCCCGATCCCCATCCGTGAGCACGTCGTCGAGCGGGACCAGGTTCTCGTTCTGGGAAAACTCCGGGATCCAGTTATAGTCGAGGTTGAAGATATCGTAGCTGGAGTCCCTGCCGGCGATCAGCGTCGCCAACCTGTCGTGGATCGCATCGCGGGCTATGAGTTCCACGTTGACCCTGACCCCTGTCTCCTCCTCGTACTGCGGGGCGAGCGTGTCCTGGACTATGGTTCCCCAGGTGGCTGGCAGAAAGATGGCGTTTAGCTGTCCACCACCCCGCCCGCCGGTGCCGCAGCCGGCGGAGCCGAGCAGCGCAAGCCCCGCGAGCCCCGCTCCCCCAACCTTCAGGAATTCTCGTCTGCTTATCTCCCTGCTTACGCGGTTGCCGCCATCATCTATGGTTCCTTGTGCCGCCACGGTCTGTCCTTTCCCCGTTCTTGTTTTCGAGTCGCGCCTTTCAGCTTTCCACCCGGACCTGTATCTTCACCACGCTCTTATCCTTCTCCAGGCTCTCGATAGCCTCCGCGGCTTCACCCAGGGGACGCACCTCGTCGACTATGCGGCTCGGATCGAAACGCCCGTTGGAGATCAGGGCGATGGCCTTGGGCCACGTTTCGTAGGTCCCGGCGTAGGAGCCGACGATGGTGAGCTCCTTCGAGTACACGTCGAACGGCCGCAACGCCATCTCGGCGTCCTGCGTCGCGGCGCCGTAAGCCAGGAATCGGCCGCCGCGACGCACCATGCTCAGCGCGTCCTGATAGGTGGGGACGCTGCCCACCGCTTCGATGACCACGTCGGCGCCTCGCCCGTCCGTGGCCTCCAACACCCGCTCCACCGCATCCGCCGACATCGGGTCGACGATAGTGTCGGCGCCGAGGGTCTGCGCGAGCTCCCGCCGGGACCGCATCGGCTCGGAGACGATGACGTGAGAGGCGCCGTTGAGCCTCGCGAGCACGGCGTGGGCAAGCCCCATGGGACCGCCGCCGACGATCGCCACGATCTCCCCGGCCTCGATGCCGACGCGGTCCTGACCGTGGACAGCGCAGGCCAGGGGTTCGATGTAGGCCGCGGCCTCCACCGGCATCGACTCCGGCAGAACGTACACGTTCGTCGCCGGGGCAAGCACATACTCGGCCATGCCGCCCGCGTCATGCACGCCCAGCTGCCGAACGTGGGGGCAAAACAGCTTCTGGTTGTGGCGACAGAAATAGCAGGAGCCGCAAGAAATGTTGATGTCCACCGTAGCCTTGTCGCCGGGCCGGGTGTTGTTCACCCCGTCACCCACCTCGACGACCTCTCCCGCGAACTCGTGCCCAATTATCAGCGGCAGGTTCGGCGCGGGGAAGTCCCCTCGCAGGATGTGCAGGTCGGTGCCGCAAATGCCGCAGCGCGACACCTTGATAACGACCTCGCCTGCTCCCGGACGCGGGCGCGGAACCTCCTCGACGCTCAGGTTGTCGGGGCCGTGGAACACCGCGGCCAGCATTGTAGATTCACTCACCGTCGTCCTCCTCTACTCGCCAGACACCCTGGTCGGCGCTCAAAGCCACACCCGCGACCTTTCGCTTCAAGAACTCGAGCCCGTCGCGCGCCAGGTCATCTCCTGATCGGGCAACCAGCCTCCACGTCGACACCGCGCGGGCTATCTCCTTTATCTCCGGGGTGAACGACTCGATGACGATCATGCCGTCGTAGCCGACGTCGGTGAGGGCTTCGAAGACGTCTTCCCACTCGACGTGGCCAGAGCCCGGCGCGCCGCGGTCGTTCTCACACGCATGGAAGTGGAACACCCGGTCTCGGGCCGCCCGGATGGCGTCGGGCATGCTCTTCTCCTCGATATTCATATGGAACGAGTCCAGGAGGAGCCCAACGTTCCCGCTATCTATGCGCTCGCAGAGGTCGAGACCCTGCTCGACCGTGTTGACCATGTCCGTCTCGAAGCGGTTGAGGGGTTCCATCGCGAGTCCCACGCCGCGCTCGCCAGCGTACTCGGCCGCCTCGCGCAGGCTCTCGGTCGCCCATCTGCGCTGCTGTTCCCGTTCCCTCTCGGGCAGGAGACGGGCCTTGCCGGTCGCCGAGTACATGGGCCCGATGACGTTCGGGGAGCCGACCTCGGCGGCGAGGTCTACACAGAACTTCAGGTAGTCGATGCCCATCCGGCGGCGCTCGGCGTCCTCGTGGGAGACGTCGCGTTCGGGGCCGAAGGCTCCGCAGACCGAGACCCCCACCCCCGCTTCCTTCGCCGCGCCGCGTATCGCCGGGGCGCTTACGCGGTTCGGGTCCTCGATACAGACCTCGAGCACGTCGAAGCCGAGGCTGCCGACGCGCCTGGCGAGCCGGTCGACCCTGTCGTCTCCGAAGGGCGACTCCCAGATGAAGGTGCTAGCGCCGAAGAGCATGTCCCTACACCTCCCGCAGCTGCGACTCGACTTGCTTCATGTGCTCGATGGCTTGCCCGGTGTACTTGTCGAAGAAGTCGTCGGCCCCACCCGCCTGCAATACCGCGAACGGGTCGGCGGACGCCGGCAGCAGCTCGAAGCTGAGGTAGCCTTCGTAGCCTACGTCGTCCAGGGCTCGGAGGATGGGGGCGAAGTCGATGTGCGCGGCGCCCGGCGCGGCGCGGTTGGAGTCGGCCAGGTGCACGTGCTGCAGCAGCGACCCGTATTCGCGGAACGCGCCATCTATGGAGTCTTCTTCGAGGTTCATGTGGAACGTGTCGCCCTGGATGCCGCCGTTCGAGAGCCCGGTGTCCCGCCACAGGCGCGCGGCCTGCTCCAGCCTGTTGAGGAAGATGGTCTCGTAGCGGTTCCAGCACTCGAGAGAGAGGTTTACGCCCAACGGTTCGGCGTACTCCCCGCCCTCGCGGATGCCCTCCACCGCCCAATTCCACTCGTCCTCCTCCGAGGCCAGCCGCTCGGTCCTGCCGTTGGCGCACGGGTGCACTATGATCGTCGGCGCCTCCATGGTCGAAGCGAACTCGGCGACGTCCTTAACGTACTGTACGGCCTTCTTGCGCATCTCTGCGTCCGGATGGGACAGGTCGCGGTCAGGGGTGTAGAGCGAGCAGATAGAGCTGACCGAGATCCCGGCGTCGTCAGCCAGCTTCTTGATCCTCCTGGGATCCAGGTCCGCCGGTTCTCCGATGACCTCGATGGCGTCGTAGCCGAAGCGGGCCACGCGGTCTATTGACTCGGAGATGTCTTCGCCGAAGTAGACGAGCGAGTTGTAGGCGTAGCGGTACCTAGCCACGGAAACTCCTCCTTCCCTTGCGGTTCAAGCCGCCCCTTCTCACGACGCGCTCATCAGCGGCTTCATGTACTCGTAAGCCTGGCGGGCGATCTGGTCGGGCTCGACGTCGCGGCGGTTGAACCCGATCTCCATGGTGAGGTAGCCTTCGTAGCCGACCTCCTTCAGAGCCTCCACAAGACCCACGAAGTCGCAGCGGCCCGCGCCGGGCGGCAGTCGGTCCTCGTCCGAGAGGTGGACGTAGTGGAGGTTCGGCCCCATCCTGTGCACGTAGTCCGTGGGGACCTCGTTGCGATAGAGAACGTGGATGGTGTCGAACATGAGCTTGACGCTCGGCGAGGAGACTTGTTCCATCAGCTCTATCGCGTCGTCGCAGCTTTCGATGAGGTTGCTGTCGGTAGGGGTGGGTTCGACGGCGATGGTCACGCCGTGGTCCTCCGCGGTCCCGGCTATCTCCGCGAGGGCTTCGCGGCTCCACTCCCACGCCTGCTTCCGTTCGGTGCCGAAGATCTGCCACCCGGCCACGTAGACCACCGTCTTGCCGCCCAGCTCGGAGCAGAGCTCGACCACCTGTTTGTACTGCTCTGTGGCGTTCTTCCGTTCCTCGGGCAGCGGCGAAGCGACGTTGTGGCCGGATCCCCCGCCCGGAGCGGGCAGCATGCTGGAGAGTTCCAGGCCGTTATCTTCGAGCGTCTGCCGGATCTCCTTGCGGCGCTCCTTGTCGAGGTAGGCGGGGTAGGCGTGCGG
>JBOHBL010000520.1:0-2276 GCA_050698295.1 Rubrobacteraceae bacterium
TCCAGGATCTCCTTTATCCTCGGCCGCGCCTCGGCGCTGGTGACGCCGTAGAGCTTGGCCCCGTAGAGAAGGTTCTCCATCGCCGAGAGCTTCTTGAAGAAGCTCGCCTCCACGCTTACCCGATTCATGTTCCGCTGCACGCTCTTCGGATGGGAAACAGCATCCACTCCAAACACCTCGACGCTGCCTGAATCCGGCAAGACGAGCGTCGAGATGACCCGAACGAGCGTGCTTTTTCCACTCCCGTTCGGCCCGAGAATGCCCACGGTCTCGCCCCGGCCCACGGCCAAAAAGACCGAGTCGAGAGCGTGGACGACCTCGCCCCGCCGTTTCTTGAACGTTTTTTGAAGCCCCCTGAGTTCCAGCGCCTTCAAACCATTCTCCTTCCGCGAGGCGTCAGGCCCCAGGCTTTTCCTGAGACCCGAAACCTTCCTATCCCGCATATTTCTTCTTTCCGAAGAGTCGTCTTCTGTGTTGCTTGCCGCTCATGCGGTCCCACATGGCCCGCCAGCTCTCCTCGGCTTCGAGGGCGAAGGCGGCGTCGAAGAGACCCCTTGCGAGCCTGGCCCGCCAGGAGAGGTGATCACCTTTCGCCAGTTTTTTGAGCCTCCGCTGTTCGGCTTCGGCGCGGTATTCGGCCATGCGGGCCTCGTGCATCTCCGACATGAAATCTCTGTACATCTCGTGGCTCCCTTTCTCGTTTCATTAGAGGAGATCCCGGTATGGGGGACCTCGGTTTCCGGGAGCCTTTCCGGATTTATGTGTCTTTCGTGCGGGATCCCGCGAGTGCTTTCGCGCAAGAATTCGGCCCCCGGTTTCCCCTTGTCCCGGTGGCCGCTTGAGAAGAAGTGTTCTCTTTAGGTTCTAGTGACCCATGGTGGCTACCGCGAGGACGAGAGGACGCACCTCTCCGGTGATCGGAAACGCTCCGATCATGGACAGGCGGAACGTGTGCGTGTTGTTGATCTGCATCACTTTCCTCCTTTCCATCCTCGCTCAGTTACTCCTTAACAATTTTTAACAACGGAGTTTACTGTACTCCCGCCCCGTGAGTTTGTCAACACTATTTTTCTCGGTCGGCGAAAATTTATCCGAGGCGGTCGCTGATAAGGTTGGATCACCACCGCGCGGGCTGAACCGCGCCCGACAAAGCGCCACGATGGGAGGAAGAGATTCATGAACATTCCAGACTTCGCGTGCTCCGCGCTCACGCATCTGGAAGGCTCGCTCTCGGGCGAGACCTATCCCGCAGACGAGCTCATGCGCCTCGACCCCGCCGACGACCGTCCCCTCCTCGCGCGCTACGACCTCGAGAAAGCCGCCGCGACACTCACAAAAGAATCCCTGGCGAAGCGAACGTTCGGCGGGATGTGGCGTTGGATGGGATTGCTCCCCGTTCGGGAAAGTCGAAACATCATCCATCTCGGAGAAGGCGACACGCCGTTCCTAAAGCAGCGCGGGCTGGGCGAGGCCGTGGGCGTTCCGGGCCTCCTCACCAAAGCCGAGGGACTGAATCCCACCGGATCTTTCAAGGCGCGCGGGATGTCGGCGGCGGTGTCGCGGGCGGTGGAGCTCGGGGTGAAATCCTTCATAGCGCCGTCGGCGGGGAACGCGGCGGGCGCGCTCGCGGCGTACGGGTCCGCCGCCGGAGCGGAGGTCACCGTACTCGTCCCGTCGGACACGCCGCGGACGAACCTCGACGAAGCGAGGGTCATGGGGGCGAAGCTCGTCCTCGTGAACGGGCTCATCAGCGACTGCGGAAAAGTCGCGGCGGAGATATCCGGGCGGCTCGGAGCCTTCGACGTGAGCACCTTGAAAGAGCCGTATCGCGTCGAAGGGAAGAAGACGATGGGGTTCGAGCTGGCGGAGCAACTCGGCTGGAGGCTCCCGGACGTGATCGTCTATCCGACCGGGGGAGGGACGGGGCTGGTCGGAATGTGGAAAGCCTTCGAGGAACTCGAAGAGATGGGGTTCATCGGTTCCGAGCGTCCCCGGATGGTCGCCGTCCAGTCCGAAGGTTGCGCCCCGATAGTTCGAGCTTTCGAGGCGGGGGAAAGGTTCGCCGAGCCGTGGGAAGGAGGCCGGACCAGAGCGTCGGGCATCCGGGTGCCGTCCGCGGTCGGGGACTTCCTGATCCTGGGCGCGATACGAAGCTCCGGCGGGACGGCCGTCGCCGTCTCCGAGGACGCAATATCCGACATGCAGCTCCTCGCGGGAAAGACGGGAGCCGGCTACGTGGCGCCGGAGTCGGCGGCGGCTCTCGCCGCCGTGCCGGA
>JBOHBL010000521.1:0-6123 GCA_050698295.1 Rubrobacteraceae bacterium
GCGGTATAGTCGGGCAACGCCGTCGTCGTAGCGTCCCTGGTCGGTGATGCGACGCCGGGCGTTTTCGAGCATGTCGGCCACATTCTCCACCGAGAGCTTCCCTCGAACTTTGCCGAGGAACGGAAGGTGAGAGGAGATACGGGCCGAAACGTCCTCAGCCCGCCCGGCGAGGTCCGGATCCACAGACCCGACGCCAAGTTCCCCACGCGCGGCCCGCAACTTCTCCAGGGCGGCGCCGTAGTCCGCCACGTCCCACGCCGCATAGCCCTCCGAAAGAAAGAGAAGCCCGCGGTAAAAGTGGCGGCGGGCGACGCCCGTCACCTTCTCCGCGATGTCCGAGAAGACGAGGGCCGCAGCCGGGTAGTCGCGACGGTTGAACATCTCGACCGCCTGACCTTCTCGCAAAATACCCGTCGCCAGAAGCGGGTTCTCCATGGGCATCACTTCGACGGGCTTTGACTCGTCGCGCTTCCAGCCGCCGTCGATCCAGTCTTGTGGGACGCGCTGGTGGACCATTGCGACGCCGCGCGACATCGCGGCGAGGGCCGCGCCGATCTTCATGGGAGAAGTTCCTCCCGTCGCGTCGAGGAGGATGTCGTCGCGTCCGTAGCCGGCTTCTTCGAGGTCTTCGAGGGCGAGGTCGAACTTTTCGAAGGCGGCGGATAACTCCATCGGGCGGTCCACCATGCGGTAGAAAAAGCGCACGGAGTCGAACTCGGCGCACTTCTTCACGACCGCCGGGAAGACTTGCTGGGAAGAGATCACCGCCATACACTCCGGCGCGAGTTCCTCGATGGCGATCTCCACCGGGTCGGGGCGTGAGGCGAGGAGGATGAGGGCTTTGGCGGACGTGCGGTCGCTCACGACGGGAACCTCCGGACCAAGTCCTCAGCGATCCCGACGGCCTCCTCGACAATGGCGAGCGCCTGGCGGGCATCCTCCTCCGTGAACAGCTCCCAGGGTGTTCGCCCTTCCGCCTCGTCGCCATAGTCCGTCTGGATGTGGATGTCGGGGCCGAGGAGTTCGGACAATTCCGCCAGACGCCGCAGCTTCTCGGACAAGTCCGCATCGAACCGCTCCTCTTCGATGGCCCGACGTATCTGGGTGGCCGGGTTGTGAGTGCGTCCGATCCTCCCGGCCAGCGCAAGCCCGGCTTTGGCGGCGTTTTCCACAGATAGCTGGGCGCCATCCACGGCGGATCTCCAGCGTCCCAGATCCGCATCCTGCCGGGCTTCGTCGAGGAACCCCCGCGCCAGCCTGAGCCGGTAGTTTGCCTGTCGAGAGCCGGTTATGAGACATCCCCCCCCTCCAATGGCACATCCGCGCCGGGCGCATTCCGCCAGCGCCATATGAGGTTCCGCCCATCCTTCTCGCGCCGTAGTCCCTTGTCGCGGATCACAGCCCGCAAGAACCTCAGCCGCTTCGCCATGTACTCATCGGCGTCGTGGAGGATCACACCATCCACTGCGATATCCAGATAAAGCTCCGGCAACCCGGCGGCGAACTCCTCCGGCGTTTTGGCGAGCAACCCCACCTCTCCCCGGCGGAACTCCGGCAACATCCGCTTCAAATAAACAGCTCGCTCCAGAATCCTTCCGGGCAGATTGGAAGCGACCACCAGAACGTCCCAGTCGCTGCCCTCGCGAGACTCGCCGCGAGCGCGAGACCCAAACAACACGACGGCCACGAGGTCATTCCCCAACCCTTCGTTCAAAGAAGAGGCGATCTCTCCTGGCAGGTCAGCCGTCACTCGCGAGCTAGACCGCGACATCCGCCACCTCCGGAATTACGAATTCCATCCTCAGCCTCCTGGCCGCGCCAGCCGCCGACTCGGGACGCGAAGCGAGGAGGATAAGGGCTTTGGCGGATTCAGGCATCATTCTTCGAGGATCGCTTCCAGAAGGCTTTTGGAAATCGCCGAACCGTTATCGGCAATAAACAATGACGTTCCCTGCCGAACCTTCACTCCCGGCTCCCAAATGCAGTTGAGATGCGACCATGTGACTTTATAGCCTTTGCCTTTCGATTCAGCCTTGCTTTTGACGGGCGTGAGGTATGGATGAGCGTTTCTCGGCATCGAACCCATCTCCACCATCGGAAGGGCGGTCAGTGACTCGGTGGCAGTCGTGGCTTCACCGGACGAGAGAGGTGAAATGTCCGGACTTTGTTCGTAAGGTAAATACAGTACGCTCTTTTTTGCGAACGGCGAGACGCGGCCGATCACCTTCTCCCAAAGTTCTTCGAGGCCGTCTTTGTTTCCCGCCACCACGAAACGAAGCCGCTCGCAAAGGTAGTCCGTAACCTTCGCGGGCTTTTTGCCCGCCGATTGCTGCCCCTTTGGCGGCGCCCACAGCGGGCCGTCATAGCTCATGAGGGTATTGACGTGCGCGCGGAAGTGCGGCCTCGCGTAGTCTCCTTCGAGCGGGTATCCGCCGAGAGCGGCGAGACCCCCGCCCCATTCGAGATCTCGCAAAGACCTCGGCTTGTGGAAGTTTCCCTCCATCCATCTCTGCCCACCCGCGACGCTCGCGAGAAGGCCGTCCGCCGTGGTTGGCGGCAGGAAAGGATACGACGACCACGCGACGTTGGTTTTGTGGACGTCGCGAAGCTGGAAACTCCCCCACGGCTCCGCGAAGAGGGTCAAAAGCCAGAGACCCGAATCCACTACTCCTCGCTTCCTTTCTTGCTCTTCACGTCGTCGTAGTATTTCTTCGCGCCCTCCCGGAATTTCTTGCTTCCGTCTCCGTCCTTGAATGTGGCGAGGAAATCGGTGAAGTCGCCTTGTCTTTTCCTGAGATACGAGACGGCACCCTCTCCGGTATAGCGGCGACCGCCCTCCGCGCCGTTTCGCTTCCAGACATGCGCTCCGTCTTCCTCTTCGAGAGAAAAACCAAACCTTTCCAGGCGTCCTTTCAAGCGGTCTTCGTCGCCGCCTTCCTTGAAAGCGTCGGCGACTTCGTCGAAATTTTCTTCGGCGGCGGAGACTTTGGGGGTGGGGATCGGGAATATGCCCACCTCGGAGACGTCCACGGAGATCATCGGCTCGCGGTTTTCTCCTTCCGCTATTTTCATGCCGCCTTGTGCGCGAGAGGCCGCCGTGTACCGGCCTTGATTCACGTTCTCGAGCAAAGCGTGGGCGAAGGCGCCGATCTCCCAGTCGAGGACGTGGTGGAGCGTCGTGTACGTCGGGAAGTGGGTTCCGGCGACGATCACTTCCTCGGTGTGTATGCCCGCCGAACCCGCCGTCGTCTGCGAGCGTTCGTTGACCTGGTTTCTCGTGTGCGTGTTTATGGCGTCTCCGGTGGGCTGTATCGAGTACGCCGTCGCGTAGAGAATGCGCGATTTGCAGTTTATGTCCTTTATGTCTTTCTTGTCCTGCGTGGTTCCGGTGAAGCCGAGGAGCATGCACGTCGGACACATGCCGCACAGTTTGGGGATATAGCAATCCTCCTCGTCCCAGAATTTGTTGCGAAGCTCGTGCATGGCGCGGCGATCCACGCCTCGGCGCTTCGTCCCGGCGAAGACGGCCTTCTCGACCCCGCCACCCTCGCCGGAGACGAGATCCTTCTCCGTCACGGTTATGTTTATGTCCGTGCCGTCGCCGAAACGCGTCTGCCCGGTGGTCTCTAAAACGGCGGCGACGATCACCGTCCTCACGTCCTTCTCGAACTCCCTGCTTATGCCGCTCTGGAACATCGGACTCCTCCCCTAACCACGCTTCGCGTTTCTTACGTTCAACAGGATGAGCGCGAGAGTCCGCGCCTCGACCTCCTCCAAAAAGTTCTTCCACTCGCGTTCGTTTTGCGAATACCCTTCGTAATAACGTTCGAGTTCTTTTTCCAGCTTCAGCTTCGCGCCGCTTTCGGCCTCGGTGTCGTCAGGGTCGTCTCCGTATATCTTCTTCCTCGTGGAACCCTTGATCCACGCGTTCCCGGAATCCTGTCGCTCCCGCCCCTCCACGAACGACGCGACGCGGTAAAGAAAGTCCGCCGTGTTCCCCCGTATAAAGCTCTTCGTGATGTTCTCCGTGTACTTTCTCGCGACCCCCGACGTACTCGATCCGCTGCTTTTGACCTCTTCGCGGACTATCGGTCTCAAGATGCCGTCCAGATAATCCGAGAACTCCCGGACGTCGCGGAAAATTTCTCGCCTCACAACCGCTCCTTTCTGCCTTCCGGCAAAGAAACCTTTGAATTCTTCGATCCTCGCGTCGTACGCCTCAACGCCGCCGGAGATGGTTTGAGATTCCGGGCGTCCGGCTTCGTGCGCCCGATCCGCCGCCACGTAAAGGGCTTCGTAGGGACGGCCTCGTTCGAGCGCGTTGATCATCGCCATCGCGGGAACTTTCTCGTCGCTTCCCGTGGCGTAATGAACCGGCAAGCGGCGAAACACGGAGAGGGCGAGGGGGACCTCCCGAGACATCTTCGCCGCGTCCATTGACGCGATGATCTCGAGCGCACTCTCTTCCAGCTTCTCCAAAAAATGCGGCTGCCGGGCGAGCTGCAAATAATATTGAGCCACCTGCGGCATCTTCCCTTTCCCGGAACTCCGGCTCATGAGGAGATACTTGTTCGGAAACACCGAGAGGCTCGAAACCTTGTTCAAAGTCTTCAGCGTTTCGAGGCGGTTTATCCCTTCGAGGCTTTCATAGAGGGCGAAGAGTTCCAGAAAATCCTCGACCGGCACTTCGACCACCGCGTAGTCATCATCGGTCGTGGAGATGGGCGCGAGGCTCCAGACTTGAACGCACCGGGCGCAGACTTTGGCGGGCCGGCTGGCTTGAGGAGTGTCGTAGTGTCGCTTCTTGCCTTCGGGGAGAATGCCGGCCTCCGAGAGATGCCCGCTCTTTCCGCACACCGTGCAAACTTCTTCCTCAGCCTCGAAGATGAGGCTCTCCGGCGAGGCGCCGGACGACTCCCAAAGCTCGAACGGCGCGGAGGCCGAGGACTCGACGCCAGGCGGCACGAGGCGTATTTCGCTCTCCAGTTTGTCGTGCCATGAAAGACGGGCGGCAAGCTCCGTGCCTCGCTTGGGAGGCTCGTTCTTGTCCATGAACTTCAAGGAGCCGCGCAGTTCGGGCGTATCGAAGCTCGAACTCACGTGCCGAAGATCGGTGAGATCCCAGCCCATGAACACGACCTTCCCTTCCTCCGGCGCGCGAAATTTCTCCACCAAACTCCACAACAAAAGATATTGAACGATCTTCGGTATGGCTTGCCCGGTCCACTCGACCTTGCTGGAACGAGGCACGAACTCCTCCCGGAACTTCCTTTCAAGCTCCCCGGCAGCCGGAGCAAGGGAAATTTCCACGCCACTCGCCTCGCCACCCATCGCGCCGAGGGTTCTCTCGACAAGCTCGGCGAACTCCGGGGTCTCGGCGGCTTTTTCTTCCAGCCAGCCGTAAATTTGCAGGGTGTTCCACTCTTTATTCCGGTTGCCCGCTCGAAACTCGGTAGCTTCGGGATCTTCACGAGTCATGAGGAAATCCCTCGAAGAGAGGTCTCCGAGGTCTTCCCGTCGGAAAGCGGGGATTTGATCCCCGGCCTGCCATTGAAAGTTATTCGGCCTCGCGACCACCGCTTTTGCGAGTCCGATCAAATACGACTCGGACAAAAACGCGTCGTCTACCTGACGCTGTCCTATGTTCGAGCCGGAAGTCCATCCTTGCGCGGATACCGCGACCGTGCGCTCCGCGACCCCGCTCCCGAGGAATTCCGCCCAAAGCTCGTCCGCTCCCGGCAAAGGACTCTCTTCTTCGCAGACGACCTCGGCCCATCCCTGCCGGACTTCGAGCGGGATGGCTTTGTATGTGGAATAAAGATGCTTGAGAAAGATCCCCTGCATGTACGAATACGCCACCCGCATGCGAGCCTCCACCGGGACGGGAAACACGAAGAGGTGCGTCGCGGGCGGAAGGGCTTCGAAATCTCCCGATTCACAGTCTTCTTTGTATCGCAAGAAATAGCCATCGTTGTTTCTTGTAAATGCTCCAGCGGCACGCAGCAGCGAACGGAACCCGGCTTCGGGTCTATCGCCCCACGCTTTCCTCGACCGGGCGATAGCTTCTTGTATGTCACGTGCGGTAGTGTCCGACTTCGCTGCGCAATGGAGCAACTGGTAAAC
>JBOHBL010000522.1:0-3227 GCA_050698295.1 Rubrobacteraceae bacterium
GGACTTCGCTGATCAACGCCAGCTCGCAGCTCCAGGACGCCGCCTGGGAGTTCGTCCGGTACCTCAGCGCCCCCGAGCAGCAGAAGACGTTCGCGCTGGAAAGTTCGAACCTGCCAAGCCGCTCGGACCTCTATGAAGACGAGGACATCCTGGATAGCGTGCCGGTCGTCGCCTTGAGCAAAGACATCCTCGAGAACGGACGACCCCGGCCGGTCTCGCCTTACTACTCGGACATGTCCCTGGAGATGGCCGCGCAGTTTCACGATTCGCTCCAGGGCAGCGTGTCTCCGGAGGAGGCCATAAGCAACCTCCAGAACCACCTGTCGAGTATCGTCGGGCAGGGCGAGGACTGAGAAACCAATGCCACCGAAACGATCTGCTGTTGACGACCTGGCGCGTCCGGCTCGGGAGGAGCTGGTCGGAGGTTTGTCCGGGGTGGATTTCGACGCTTGTGGCCTCTCGATGCGGATCTCGGACTTGCCGCTCTTCCGCCGCTCGGATGGCGGGCGACTTTTGCAGGCGCTTCGCGTGATGGCGCGGGCCGGCTCGGACGCGGGCAGCGTCACCTTCACGGTGTCGGACAGGGGTGGGGTCCTCGACCGGAGGACGATCCGGATCGCCAAAGGAAGATGCCTGGTCAACCTCTTCGTCCCGGAAGTCAGCCGGACGCGCCCGATCACGCTCGAGGCGGCGATCGGCGCGGGCAAGCCGTCCCGGACGACGATCGAGGTGCGTCCGCAGCGGAAGTGGTCAGTCTTCTTGATCCACCATTCGCATCTGGACATCGGCTACACCGACCTTCAAAGCTCCGTGCTTCAACACCACCTGGAGTACCTCGACTCAGTACTCGACCTGGCCTCGGCGACGGACGGTTGGCCGGAGGCCGCGCGGTTTCGCTGGAACGTCGAAGCCACCTGGCCCCTCGAACACTGGCTGAAGATCCGCCCGAAGGGAGACAGAGACGAGCTCATCGAGAGAATTCGCCGCGGACGCGTAGAGGTTTGCGCGCTCCCTTTCAGCATGCACACGGAGGCGTATTCCATAGACGAGCTGGCGCGGCAGCTCCGCTTCGCCGACGAGTTGCGCGAAAAGCACGGGCTGGACATAAGAACCGCGATGCAAACCGACGTGCCGGGCGCGACGGTGGGTCTTCTGAACGTTCTGGTCGGCGCGGACGTGCGCTACCTGTCCGTGGCCCACAACTACGCCGGACGCTCGGCGCCGCACCTCGTCGGCGGCCAGAATCTTACACGCCCTTTCTATTGGCGAGCTTCCAACGGCAAGCGGCTCCTCGTCTGGCACACAGACACGCCGCACGGAAGCTCCTACATGGAAGGGAACTTCGTGGGCCTGGCCGAGAGCTACGAAACCGCGGCGGACGTGCTGCCCGGCTATCTGAAATCGCTTGCGGAACAGCCATATCCATACGATAGACACCTCCCCGGATGGACGAGTCTGCCGGACGATGTCGAAGTTACGAAACAGCCGTATCCCCACGACGTGCTCCACATGCGGGTCCAGGGCGTCATCTCCGACAACGCTCCCCCCAGCATCACCCCGGCGGAGATCTCGCGTGAGTGGAACGAGAAGTGGGCCTACCCGAAGCTGCGAATGGCGACCAACAGCGAGTTTTTCGAGTCGGTGGAAGAGAGGATCGGGGACAGCCTGGAGACGTACTCCGGCGACTGGACCGACTGGTGGGTGGACGGCATCGGCTCGGACGCCCGCCCCCTCGGGTTCAATCGCCGCGCCCAGTCTTCCATCAGAACCGCCCAGACGCTGCACGCGCTCGCGGACACGCTCACCGAAGACGGCGCGACCCCCTCGGACGAGATAGACGCGGCGTACGAAAACATGGCCCTATTCGACGAACACACGTGGGGAGCCTGGAACCCCTGGGACGACGAGCTGGACAAGAGAAAGTCGGGCGCCCTCCAGCGGCAGAAGAAGGCATCGTTTGCGAGAGAGGCTCACGATGCATCCGAAGCCCTCATGCAGGCGGGCCTTCACCGCCTCGCGCGCATTTTCCAGACCTCGGACTCCTCGCTCGCCTCCGTGACCGTCTTCAATCCCAGCCGCTGGGAGCGCACGGATGTGGCGCGGGTGCGTATCCCGCGGAGCCGTTTTAACGCCCGGCGTCCGTTCGCGGTCGTGGACGCCGGCACGCGACAGCGAGTCCCTCATACCATCGAAGAAGAAGAATACGCCCAGTCGAAGGCGCGCGGGGTTCACGCGAGCTTCATCGCCCACGACGTTCCGCCCTACGGGTACGCCCGCTATGAAATCGTCGAAGGCCCCGAGGAGCCCGGCGGTTCAGAATTGCAAGGAGAGCCTGTCATAGAGAACGAGCACTACCATTTGCGGTTCGATCTCCTCGGGGGTTTCGTCTCCCGGCTTCTCGACAAGGATTCGGGCCGGGATCTGGCGCAGGCCGACGCCCCGTTTGGTTTCAATCAGTACGTCTATGATCGGTACACGAGCGCGCCGCACTTCAACCACCTCTCCGGCCGCATTATGGCGACGGATCTCTCGTTGCTCGGAAATCGTTCCGTCGCCCGCCACGGCGCAGTCACCAATCGCTCATCCACTCGCGTCCGGGACCGCATGACCGTGCGCCTGAATGGGGACGGCGCGGATTTCATAGAGACCACCCTCACGCTGCCGCGCGGCGTAAAGCGGCTCGACATGAAAAACCGCATCGGCAAGATCGGGACCCCGGAGAAAGAGAGCGTCTATTTCGCCTTTCCCTTCAACATGAAGGAGCCTTCCATAAGCTACGAGATCACCGGAGGAATCAGCTCGCCGGACGCGCCGCATGTCCCTGGCTCGGCGAACCACATGCGAGCCGTCCGGCGCTGGGTTGGCCTGGAGAACGCCGAAAGCAAAGTGGCGTGGGCGACCATGGAGGCGCCGCTCGTCCAGTTCGGCAACATCCACCTTCCCTACATGCCGTTCCCGGAGACCATGGAACCCCGGGATGCACATCCCGCGACCATTTATTCCTGGGCCTTGAACAACATCTGGGACACGAATTTCCCCTCTCGGCAACAGGGCGAGATGGAGTTCCGCTACTCGGTGGCCTCGGGGGACGAGGAGGTGAGCGAACTCGGCATGAGGACGGCGGCTGCGCTTACAGCGCCTCTCGTCGGCATCTTGTCCGCGCCCGGCGCCCGCGGCGGAGGACTGCCGGATCGCGGCAGCTTCTGCGCTGTGGATCACCCGGACGT
>JBOHBL010000523.1:0-2670 GCA_050698295.1 Rubrobacteraceae bacterium
CTCGTAAGCTCTTTGAAGAAGCTCGACCGCCCGGCGATATGAATGCGCCGCGCCTTTCGGGTCTCCGGTTTTTTCGAGGGCGGCGCCGATGCTCATTAGCGCGTACCCCTCGTCGCGGACGTATCCCGTCTCCCGGCTGAGCCGGAGCGCGGCCCGGAAGTGTTCGAGGGCTTCTTCCGGGGAGCCGAGACTCATATGCAAAGTCCCGGAGTTCACGTGCTGTGTGGCGCTCAAATTCTTGGCTCCGAGTTCGGCGAGGAGCGGAATGCTTTCGAGGTTGAGGGAGAGCGCGGCTTCGAGGTTTCCCCGCTCGCGCTCGATGAGGGCCATGCTGTTCAGCCGGAAAGCCTCCCCCAGTTTGTCCCCGAGTTCGCGGTCTATGTGGATGGCCTCTTCGTTCCATCGGAGGGCGTTGTCGTAGTCGCGCATGCCGCGATAAGCGTGGGCTATGTTCCCGGCGTCCCCGGCCTCCCCTCGACGGCGCCCGAGTTCGCGGTGTATGCGGATGGCCTGAAAATTCGCCTCCAGCGCGCCCCCGTAATCCCGGCACATCCACCTCGCATACCCGAGTTCCCGGTGCGCCCGAGCCTCGCCCGCCTTGTCCCCGAGTCCCCGGAATATGGACACGGCCTCCCGACCCGCCTCGGTCGCGCCCTCGGTGTCCGGGAGCGCCATGAGAACCCCGATGCGCCGCACATGGACTTCGGCGATACGTGCCGCGCCCCCGAGACGCTTCGCGAGCGCGAACATCTCCTCGACGGTCGCGGCCCGCTCTTCTTGGCGATCCATATGTTCGAGGAGGTTTTCCCGCGCTTTCAAAATCTCGAAGCGTGTCTCCTCGTCCGGCTCGGGGAGTTTCTCCATGACTTCGAGGGCGCGGGCGTTTTCTTGGAGGGCGTTCTCCCACGCATATCCGTCCTCGGCCTTCTTCGCGGCCAGGATGAGGTTGTCGAGCGCCGGGCGCCACGCCCTCGCTCGCGCGTAATGGTGGGCGAGTTCGGCGGGTTCTCCTCCGGCTTCCTCGATGGCTCCGGCCACCCGGAGATGGAGCTTCCGCCGCTCCCGGCCTCCGATGTCCTCATAGAGGGTTTGCCTCAATTTGTCGTGGGAGAAGTGGTACTCCTCCGAAACCTCGGCGACGAGGCCCGAGCGCGTCAAAGGCTCGATGGCTCGGAGCGCCTCGTCTTCGTCGAGGAAGGCGGCTTTGGAAAGGAGTTCGGGGTCGAAGCGACGCCCGATGACGGCGGCGGTTTTCAGCACGTTTCGTGCTTCTTCGTCGAGGGCGGCGAAACGCGCCCGGAGGAGGCTTCGCACGCCGGAGGGGAGAGTGCCTTCGCGGAGGGCTTCGCCGTCCATGCCCGAGATGCGTCGCCGCGAGTCTATGTGGACGGAACCGGCCTCGATCAACCACCGCAAATACTCCACTGTGTAAAACGGATTCCCCTCCGACTCGCGATGGAGGAAGTCCGCGAGGACGCCCACCCCGCCGAAAGCCCGCGAGGACATGCGCCCGAGAAGCTCCATCGTGTCCTCCCGGGAGAGGCGGTCGAGGCTGAGGAGCGTGATCGTCCGCCGGTCGGCGAAGCGGTCGAGCCACGCGGAAAGCCCCGGAGCGTCCTCCCGGCGGTACGTCATGACGATGAGAATCCGCTCGCCGGAGACGCGCCGCGCCGCGTACGAGAGGAAGTCGAGGGTCGCGGCGTCCGCCCACTGCACGTCGTCCACGAAAAGGACGATCCCCGATCCTCCGTCGCGGGACTCGCGGATGAGCTTCGCGGTGAACGAATGGTAGATCTCCGCCCCGTCCTCGCGCATCGCCGCCCCCCAGTGCGAGGATCCGGAGCGTCCGGGCGACTGTACTCCGATGTCCTCCAACGGGCCGAGGGCTTCCGAGATCGGTTCGAGGGGCGGGCCGAGATCCCGTTCGTAGCAACGTCCCGAGAAGACCCTCACTCCCCGCGACCGGGCGTATCCGATGAATTCCTCGACGAGGCGAGTCTTCCCGACGCCCGCCTCGCCCTCGACGGCGACCGCTCCCCCCGAACCCTCCCCGGCTTCTCGCAGCCGCTCGGCGAGGAGGGCGTATTCCGCATCCCGCCCGACGAAGTGCGTCCGGCTGAGGGAGTACGGGAATTTGAGGGGGCGGCGGGGCTTCGGGTATCTTCGCGCCTCGTCCACCCCCGGCACGTCGCGGGCTTCGATCCCTTCTTTCAGATTTTCCATCTCCGGCGAGGGGGACGCGCCGAGTTCTTCCTTCATCGTCCTCGCATAATGGCGGTACGCCCGGAGCGCGTGCGTTTGCTCCCCGGCGCAGTAGTGAAAGAGCATGAGCCGCCGATGGAAGTCCTCGCGGTATCCGTCGTCGTCCATGGCCCTCTCGCACGCCTCGATGGCTTCGGTGTACCGGCCCCGGAGCGCGAGGCACTCGGACAATTCCGAAAGAACCGAAAGGCGCGTCTCCCGCCACTCCTCCCGAGCCTCCGCCGCCCACTCCTCGTACACGTCCTCGGCCAGAAATCCGCCCCCGAAGAGGTCGAGCGCGGCCCGGTACTCCTCGATGGCTTCGTCGTATTTTTCGGCTCTTTGAAACCCTTCCGCCTTTTGGCGATGCTCCTCGAAACTCCATGCGTCCACTTCGCAGTCCGGGTGGCTTTCGAATGCGTATCCGGG
>JBOHBL010000524.1:0-1034 GCA_050698295.1 Rubrobacteraceae bacterium
GGCTGGCATCCGTCCCGGCCCGGATGGCGAGGGCTGACATCTCCGGCCCCGGCTCTGCTCCGAGCTTCTTTTCGAGGAGGAGGCGATATCGTTCGTAGTCGCGCATAGCCCCGTCCCGGTCGCCGGACGCGAGGCGCGCCTCCATCAGCCTCCGGCTCGCCGCCTCGTCGAAGGGGTCGCGGGCCACCCAGCCGGCGGCGGTCTCGATCGCCGCCGGGGTTTCTCCGCTTTCCATCTGGAGCCGGGAGAGCCGGTCATGGGCCTCGCCCACCCGTCCGCGCCAGGCTCCGCGCTCCACTTCGAGCCAGTATCCGAGGTCCGGAGCGTCGTCGAGGTGGAAGCCCTCCAGAAAATCCCCGCCATATGCCTTCACAGCGGCTCGTAGTCCGGCGACCATCTCCCGCCGCTCCTCGTCCGTTCGGGAAGAGGCCGCCTCCAGAATGCGGAGGTCGAGGTCGAAGTCCGAGGCGAAGTCGAAGCATATGGAGTCGCGGGTGGCGATGAGGTGGGTGTCTTCGGGGGTTTCGGCGCTGTCTTTGAGCGTCTTTTGAAGACCGGCCAGGGCGTTGCGGAGCGCCGCCCGGCCCGCTTTCTCCCCGCTCTTCGGCCAGAAGAGTCCGGCGAGCTTCTCTCTGTCGTGGGAGCCGCCCTCGGCGGCGAGATAAAGGAGCAGGCCAAGCTCCTTGCGGGAACGGAATTTCAAGAGCCGCCCGTTGTGGAGGACTCTCGGAGGGCCGAGCAATGTCAGTGTCAGTTTGCTCATTTTGCGCTCGTCGTTGCGCTTTCGTTGCGCCGCCGCGATACCGTGGGGCGCAGTTGTTTGTAGCCAGTGTAGCTCAAAGCTCGCACCCGACGCAATGCGAGTTTCGGGGGAGAGGAGGTGTCCACATGCCGGCTTTCGTCGTGGCGTTGCCCATCGTGGCGGGCAAAGAGGAGCCGTGGCGACGGTTCACCCAGCAATTGCTCGGCTCCCGCCTGCGCGAGTACGAAGAATTCAGGGAGCGGCTCGGTTTCCAAAAAGAGTCCGTGCGGCT
>JBOHBL010000525.1:0-2065 GCA_050698295.1 Rubrobacteraceae bacterium
GAAGGAGCATCCGCCAGGCCCGCTCGGTTATCTTCTTGTGGCGCGCCCCCCGCTCGGCGCAGTAACGCTCGGAGGGCGTCAAAGCCGTAAGGAACGGCAACGCCCATACCCTCGAGGCCCACCCAACCTCCGCCAAAAGCGTCGGGCACACCCACCTCAAGGCGCTCGTCTTCACGAAGCGCGAGCGGCTGGATCTGACCGGGTCGTGGTAGATCCCCTTCGCCGTGATCTTCTTTCCCCGGCGTCTCTCCAACGTCTCGTCGATTCCCACGACCAAAGGCTCCCCCTCGGCGACGAAGGCCTCCACCAGCGACTGAAGAAGGACACGGCTCGCCTCCATGGCCGACCACCTCGCCCGGCTCAAGACCCGATGGCAGCGATGGAATTGCTTGCGCTGGTCCAAACCCATCGCGCGCGGGGCCGAGCCGACGGCGCGTTTGCCGGGGGCGAGGATCGCGCCCGCCACGAGCACTTGGACGTGCTCGAAGACTCGATCGGAGAATAGTGGCGCGAAGGGTCTCAAAACCCGTATCATCTCGTTCGGTAGGGTACGCATATGGTTCACCTCTTTCGGTGGATCGGTGGCGAGCGTGCCCTACCCTTTCCCTCCGAAAATGGCTAAAGTCCAGCTGAGTTTTCCATCAAAGACTCCTCGTTCGCGAAAGAGTCGGGCGAAAGCGAAGACGCCCGGCGTTCACCACCGGGCGTCGAAAACCTCACGCTTTTACCTGTAGCTTACACTTTCTCGTAGATCGCCGCGATGCCCATGCCGCCGCCAATGCACAAAGTGACGAGGCCGTACTTGCCGCCGGTGCGGGCGAGTTCGTGGAGGATCTTGACGGTGAGTATCGCTCCGGTCGCCCCGATGGGGTGTCCGAGGGCGACAGCGCCGCCGAGCGGGTTGAGTTTTTCTTCCGGCACGCCGAGTTCGCGCCCGACCGTGACGGCGATGGAGGAGAAGGCTTCGTTCGCCTCGACGAGATCGAGGTCGTCCACCGAGATGCCGGCCTTCTTTATGGCGGCCTGGGAAGCGGGGATCATGCCGACGCCCATCATGGACGGGTCAACGCCCGCGACCGCAGCCGAGACGAGACGTCCGGCAACGGGAAGCCCGAGTTCCTCGGCTTTCTTGCCGGAGGTCACGAGCATCATCCCCGCGCCGTCGTTGATGCCGCTCGAATTCGCCGCGGTGACGGTGCCGTCGTCGCGCTTGAAGACGGGCTTGAGTTTGCCGAGTCCTTCGGCGGTCGCGCCTTCGCGGACGTGTTCGTCGCGAGTGAACTGGACCGCTTCCTTCTTCTGCCTGACCTCGACGGGGACGATCTGCTCCTCGAAGTATCCCTCGTTCATGGCCTTCGTGGCGCGCTGGTGACTGCGAGCGGCGTAGGCGTCCTGATCCTCGCGGGTGACGTTGTACTTCTCGGCGACGTTCTCCGCCGTCACGCCCATGTGGTAGTCGTTGAAGATGTCCCACAGACCGTCGTAGACCATGTGGTCGTATATGTCGGCCTTCGGCATCCCCATCCGGTACCCGTAGCGGCCTTTCGGAAGGATGAACGGCGCCATGTCCATGTTCTCGATGCCGCCCGCCATAACGACTTCCGCGTCGCCGAGCGCGACTTCCTGGGCGGCGGAGACGATGGCTTGCAAGCCCGATCCGCACATGCGGTTGAGCGTCATGCCGGGAGTTTCCACCGGAAGTCCCGACTTCATCCCGACCTGACGACCGGGGTTCATTCCCTGGCCCGCGGAGAGGATGTTGCCGACTATGATCTGGTCCACCTGATCCGGCGCGACGCCCGACCTGGAGACGACTTCCTTGCCGACGGTGGCTCCGAGGTCGGTTGCCGGCACGTCCTTGATCGCACCTCCGAACGTGCCTATCGCGGTCCTCAAAGGCGTCGAGATGACGATCTCGGTCCCGTTTCCATTGCCGAAACTCATGTAGGCTCCTTCCCTCTATGCTTGCCTTACGCGAAGCATAACACCAAAGACGGGGAGTAGGGAGGCGCGTCGCTTCGCGCCGCTTGGGGAGTAGGGAGTAGTTGTTTTTTCTACTCCCTAC